>JABSRY010000725.1 GCA_013214985.1 Hyphomicrobiales bacterium | reverse complement strand
TACAAACCAAACATCCCTTAACTTTTTTTTTTAGCATTCACTATTTCGGTTTGTTTAAAGACCCAGTGCAAAGCAACACGGTAATTAAAACAAAGCCGATAGATATTTCGTATGAAATCATTTGCGCTGTCGAGCGCATTGCACCCAAGAAAGCGTATTTTGAGTTAGAAGCCCAGCCCCCCATAATGATGCCATAAACACCCAATGAAGAAATGGCGAAAATATATAAAACACCAAGGTTTATATTGGCGACTTCCCACCCTTCGGAGATTGGTACAACCGCCCAAGTTGCTAATGCTAGAGAGCAAGTAACAAAGGGTGCGATAATAAAGATGAATTTATTAGCGCCTGAAGGAATAATAACTTCTTTGAACACAAATTTAAGCAGATCGGCGAACGATTGCAGAAGACCAAAAGGCCCAACCACGTTTGGCCCACGGCGCAATTGCACTGCCGCCCAAATTTTACGATCCATCAGCAATAAGAAGGCAATAACGATTAGCAAGATGACCAAAACCGCGAGGCTATGTACAAAAATGCTTAAAATTGGCCAAATGTGGGTTAAAAAATACTCAACCATTTGTTCCTGTTGCCTCCAAATTAGCAGCTAATTTTGCGGCTTTACAATTATCCATAATTGTAGATGCGCGCGCAATTGGGTTGCTATGATAATAATCTGTAATTGTGCTCGTCAGCGGTGTAGACGATATTTCACCACTGATAGTAATATTTTTAATGTCGCTCATATCGCTCGTTGCAAGATTGCCAACATGGGCAAAATGTGGTGCAACTTTATACATTTTTGTGCGTAATTCTTCTAAACTATCGAAGGGTAATGTTTTACCTAAATGTGCTGACAAAGCTCTTAAAATTGCCCAATCTTCTTTTGCATCACCTGGTGCGAATGTGGCTTTTTGACCCAGTTGGGGTCGGCCTTCTAAATTCACATAAGTTGCATATTTTTCGGTATAGGCGGATGATGGTAAAATAACATCGGCACTATTTGCACCCACATCACCATGTGTGCCCATATAGACCACAAAGCTATTGTCTAAATCGCAAAGCCGCATTTCATCGGCGCTTAAAATAAACAATAAATCCAATTCGCCAGCTTTAGATGATTTTAGAATGCTTGAATAATTTACAGTCTCATCTTTTGGCACGCAGCCTAAATCTAATGCAGCAACTCTACTTGCAGCACTTTGCATAAAGTTAAGGCCGTTCCAATCATCCGTATTGGCACCGATATTGTTAGCAAGTGTGGCAATTGTTTCAAAAATTGCTTTGGCATCATCGCCCACCAATGCGCCTTGACCCACAATGATCATAGGTTTTTTTGCATCTTTAAGCGTTTTGGCAAAAGAATGATCGCCATTTAACAAATCATTTAAGCTAGCTGCACCGTTACCAACATGGCTATATTCATATGCTAGATCGACCGCTTCGCCAATTAAGCCAATTGGTAAATCATTATGGCGGATGGCGTTAACGATACGAGAGTTCAGCACGGTTGCTTCTAGGAGCGGGTTTGAGCCAATGATTAATAATGCATCGGCATCTTCAATTCCATTAATGCTTGAGTTGAAAATATAGCCTGCGCGCCCTGCCCACTCTGGGCGAATGTTCGAGCGGTCTTGACGTCAATCGATATTAT
>JABSRY010000724.1 GCA_013214985.1 Hyphomicrobiales bacterium | reverse complement strand
TGATTTACCATCAGTTCAATCTGTCGTAGCACCAAATTTTGTAGAACTGCTTAAAGATTTTGTTGTTAATTTTGACGGTGTTATGGGGCAAAAATTAGCTGCATAAAACGCCCTTTCTAGAGCAACCACAGCATTATTTATTGCGACTATTTGATAGACTATAGAAAGGAGGTAAGTGCTCTGTTGCAAATAATTGAAGATTTATGTAAAAACTTATCGTAAATCATGGGGAAGGTGATCGTATTGGCAAATGCTTTGCTCAATGCAGATAGAAAATGAGAACCAAGATTATTAGAATAGAGTGTTTCTATTATTGACCATAAGACTCTGTTTATGTAATAGTTCGTCAAATTCCATACATTATTTTAGGAAATTCGATGCCAGACTACTCCACCATATTGCTTTTTGCCGTTGCAGCACTTGCGTTGACCGCCACTCCTGGTCCAGATATGTTATTGATTGCTTCACGAAGTGCTGCACAAGGGCGGATAGCAGGTCTAGCAACGTATGCTGGAATTGCCATGGGAACTTATTGCCATGCTTTAGCAGCGGCATTTGGCTTGTCTCAATTATTTTTAGCAGTACCAATTGCATATGATCTTGTACGATATGCTGGGGCAGTTTATCTGCTCTACTTAGCGTGGAAAGCGTTTACCTCAAAAACCTCAAGTAATATGATAAAATCTCAACAAAAAGAGCATTCAGCTCAAATGATGTTTAAACAGGGTCTTTTCACCAATTTGCTTAATCCTAAAATGGCAATTTTTGTTTTGGCTCTCTTTCCGCAATTTGTTGAGCCAGCAGCTGGCTCGGTGGCACTGCAAATAATGGTTTTTGCTACAATAATCAATCTGATTGGGCTATTGGTAAATGGTGTTGTAATTTTAATGGTAAACCGTGTTAGTGGTTTTTTGGCAGGAAACAACAAAGTTAGAAATCTATCTCAGTATATTCTAGGAGCAGTATTTGCTGGTTTAGCCGTAAGATTGGCTATAGATAATCAACGGTAAGTAAACCAATTTATTACCAAAATAATCCTTTACTAACAACGGATACTCTACTTGCGCATTTCACCCCTCGGTGGACGCAAATCTTGATTACTGCTGAATACCGATGGCCTAAAGATTAAAAATGCCTATGATACTATTACGCCCACAAGCAGACCAGACCTCATATTGGGCTATAATATTAAAAAGGTGGAATTAATATATATGCAGAAGCAAAAAAAATTGAGTTCAATGGAAATCTATTCTGGTATTGTTGACGCCATAGGAACAAAAGATTTTTTGAAAAAAACCGCAGAACTTCTTGAAGACTGTATCCCTTATCAAGGGTTGTTTCTTTTCTTATATAGTAAAAATTCAGCACCATCTTCTTTGGGTAGTTTTAAAGATGCCATAAACTTCAAAGAAGGGTCGGATAATTACATAAAATATACCTATGTTATTAATCCTGTATTTTACGCATTTCAAAAAAATATTGAACCCGCTACCTATTTAATTTCTGATTTAATCACGAAAAGTCATTCTAAAAATATTTTTTCTAGTGATCTGAATATCCGAATTGAAGAAGACGAAACCATCGGTGTAAACGGCAATGCAAAACTAGTCCACAGAGGCGGTAATGTTTTATTACTGCGGGCGGAGTAAAACTCTGCC
>JABSRY010000723.1 GCA_013214985.1 Hyphomicrobiales bacterium | reverse complement strand
TGAAATAAACCAAGAACTTAAGAAATACTTAAGAAATACAAAGAAATACAAGAAATGCATGGTTTTGGGATCCTGGATGGTGCCACTGAGTAGAAGCTCAAAGTCTGAAACCTTGTATTTCTAGAATTTCTTTGTATTTGTGTTAGTATTTCAGGCCAAACCGCCAGATGTAACTTTTTATAGTCATCAATTCTTTCGGGTTTTATGCCTATAACCATGCCCATACGTTGCATCAGTTACCCTCCACAATGGTTTCAGACAAAACTGCTTGCTGTTTAATTTGTTTCCAATCCCAATCGACGCCAAGCCCCACAACATTGCTCGGCTGTGCAATCCCATCCTTAATTTGCATCAAACTTTGAGTAACAGTGTCTAACTGCGGAATATATTCCAACCATTTAGAGTTGGTAATCGCGCAAACTAACGATATATGGAGCTCCATCAAAAAATGCGGGCAAACCATAACATTAAACGCCTCAGCAAGATGAGCGACTTTTAACCAAGGGGTAATGCCACCAACTCGCGCAACATCCACCTGAATAATTGAAACGGCATCCTGCGCCAAATATTCTTTAAACTGCGATAATGAATACAGGCTTTCACCAACTGCAATTGGCACAGATGTAGCACTTAACAATTGCCTATGCGCCCCAACATTATCGGCAGGCAATGGCTCTTCAAACCAAGCAATATCAAATTCTTCAAGCATTTTTGCGCGTCTTATGGCTTCCGAAAGTGTAAAACTCTGGTTAGCATCAGTCATAATTTCAAACCCGTCACCCACCGCTTCTCTTACCGCGTTAAGCCGTTTATAATCTTGGCTTATATGGGCATTGCCAATTTTAATTTTTGCACCCATAAAACCTTTGGCTTGCATTTTAAGCGCATCATCCACCAAATTAGGGGTTTCAAGGTGCAGCCAACCCCCTTCAGTTGTATAAACTGGTATTTTATCACGCGCACCACCTGCGACTTTCCATAAAGGCAAATTGGCTTTTTTGCATTTCATATCCCATAATGCGGTGTCAATTGCCGCTAATGCCAAGGATGTAATCGCACCCACCGAAGTAGCATGGGTTATAAATAATAAATCCCGCCAAATAGCTTCAATACATGCTGGGTCTTTACCAATTAAGGCGGGGGCAAGGCTGTTTTTTAACAATGCAATCACCGACAATCCACCCGTGCCAATTGTATAACAATATCCCGTACCCGTTGCGCCATCGCTATCATAAATAACCACAATCGGTGTTTCTTGCGATACAAAACTCTGAATGGCATCCACCCGTTTCACCTTGGGTTTAAGGTCAACCATGGTTATTTCAACTCTAACAATTTTACTCATGGTTACCCCCTAATCGCTACACCACTTTTAGAGTAAAACACGTGGAATTTATCTAGGCTCAGTTTAAAGCTCAATATTTCCCCGCTTTCTACAGGGCGTGGGTTAAGCATTTTTGCTTGAATATCAACACCAGCAATTTCAGTAAATAAAATCGTCTCTGTACCCAATGGTTCTGTAAGCGAAATCTGAAGGTTAAAATCAACATAATCACCATCATCAAGCGCCCCATGTCCAACTGGCACCATATGGAATGCCCAAAAACCAAAGATTATGTATGGGCCATTTACTACCAAAAAATTTATATTTTTTGGGAAAGG
>JABSRY010000722.1 GCA_013214985.1 Hyphomicrobiales bacterium | reverse complement strand
TATCGAGTGGGTGAATGTCGCAAGCGATTAAGTTTGTTAAAGCGCGAACTTTTGCTTTATCGATAATATTATCGGGCAATAATTTATTAGATGGATATGCCTCGTCTAAATATTCTAATATTGCGGGGGATTGGGTTAGAATTTGACCATTATCTAAAATCAAAACGGGCACCAAACCCTGTGGGTTTAATTTTAAAAATGCTTCTTGTCTCTGTTGCCCGCCATCCTTAATTAAATCGACACTAATAGTTTCAATATCAATATTTTTAATACCGATGAGAATACGCACTCGATAAGATGTACTGCTTCTAATGTAACCGTATAGCTTAATTTTGTTGGACATAGCAATCCCCTTTTACTATTTAATCATGAGAATAAAAATTTGTCTCTGCATGTTTTTGAAGTTTTTCTATAATTTCATCTAAGGCCAATTGTTCATTTTGGGTTAAACAAGATAGCATTTTATTATCAAATTCAATTGCTCGTATGGATAGCTTTCTATACATTTCGCCGCCAAGCTCACTAACTTCAAGAAAAGTTTCGCGTAGATCATTTTTATTGGGCACTTTAACGATTAAATTACGCTTGGATAGTTCAAAAACTGCTCGGCTAACTTTGGTTTTGTGCATTCGGCTGTGTTTACCTAATTGCTTTGCTGTAACACTACCAGAACCCGCAATACTTGCTAAAACCCGCCATTCAGATGGGCTTAATTTATATTGCTTAATATAAATTGGTGAAAATGAATGCGTAATTGTGTCGTATAAAATTCTAAGCCGGTAAGGCAAAAATTTCTCTAAATTAAAGGTCATATGGGTTCCTGATATCTTAATGCCCTTAATATAAATGAATATTGACAAATATTACAAACACTATTAAATATAGTTTTAAATGAAACTAATTTAATATGTAGTTATTTTTAACAAAATACAAGCTGAAAATAGGAAATAAGTTATGAAATTAGCCAGTCTTAAAAACAACAGTAGGGACGGTACATTATACGTGGTTTCGAAAGATTTGAAAACTTGTATAAGTGCGACTAATATTTGTGCCACCATGCAGAATGCAATGGATGATTGGGCAAATATTAAACCAAAATTAGAAATAATTTATGATGATTTGAATGCTGGTAAATTAGATAGCGTAATATTTGATCAGAGCGCAACTGAATCGCCGCTACCACGTGCTTATCAATGGGCAGATGGTAGTGCATATGTAAATCATGTTGTGCTCGTAAGGCGCGCTCGTGGTGCAGAAGTGCCCGATAGCTTTTGGCATGACCCATTAATGTATCAAGGTGGATCCGATAAATTCATTGGCTCACACGATGATATAGAAGTAGCAGACGAAGCATTTGGTATTGATTTTGAAGCTGAAATTGCGGTCATTACAGGTGATGTGCCAATGGCGGCAACCCCAGACGAGGCGGCTAAGGAAATTCGCCTCTTTATGCTTGTTAATGATGTTTCTTTGCGCGGGCTTATTCCTGCTGAATTGGCTAAAGGTTTTGGCTTTTTTCAATCTAAACCATCTAGTGCATTCTCACCTGTTGCGGTAACGCCAGATGAGTTAGAAGAAGTGTATAAAGATGGCCGTGTGAAATTACCATTATTGAGCACTTTAAATGGCACATTGTTTGGTAAGCCAAATGCGGGTGTGGATATG
>JABSRY010000721.1 GCA_013214985.1 Hyphomicrobiales bacterium | reverse complement strand
GCAACCCGCCACGGGGTGCATAATAAGATGAATTCATTCTAATTCCTTCAATCAACTAGTTTTTATCAATGTTTAAATTGTGCTTGTTAGGTTCAGTATCTTTTATAATTTAGGTCTTGTCACGTTTTTTTTGCTGTTCAATGCATGCATTTAAGCAGCGTTTTGATCACAAATTTAAGATGCAATAATATCAAAGTAAAAACATAAAAATAAAATCAAAAACCAGCATTCTGCCAGCATTTTGCCAGCATTTTGATTGTAGTTTATATATATGATTTTATTGTTGGCACATTTGGTGCTGCGTGCTATATGGTGTCATTAGATGATGTTCCCGATAATAGGTTTCTACCCTTTTTAATGATAATATTATCTAACTCTTTAGAATAAACGGCTTAATAGCCTTGATTGCCATCAGAGTTTAAAAAAGCAAGTTTAATAAGAATGTAATGAGGAGTTCATCCGTGAGTGATGTATTAGAAGAAATTAATGAAGATATCCGCCGCGATAACATGACCAAGTTATGGAAAAAATATGGCCCGTGGATTATTGGAATCTGTGTTTCAGTTGTTGTTTTAGTAGGCGGTAGTGAAGCCTATACTAGCTATCAACTGTCGCAAGCTGTTAACGCTAGCAACGCTTACGAAGAATTTTTAAAAGCTTCAAAAAATGAAGATGGCGGCGCGGCAGAACTTGCAAAGCTAAATGCTACCGAGCATAAAGCCTATAAATTCTTAGGGCAAATGTCCCAAGCAGATGCGTTTATAGATGCCGAAAACATCATCGAAGCCGTTAAAATTTACGATACCATAACGGTCGATACTAACTTAAGCCAAAATGACCGTGATATTGCCGCATTAAGAGCTGCATATTTATTGGTAGATAGCGCAAGTTATGATGATATGAAAAAACGTCTCGAAAGCATTAATGTTGTTGAAAACGCTTTTCGTTTTCAAGCCCGCGAGCTACTTGCTACCAGTGCTTATAAAGCCACAAAATTTGTAGAAGCAAACAAGCTTTTCCAGTCATTGGTTGATAATGCACAAACCCCAGAAGGTATTAGAAGCAGAGCATCACAAGCCGTTGCGCTCCTAGTTTCCAAAATATAAAAATTTAGATGTTTCTAAAATATAAAAAGTTTAGGTTAAGGTAATTTAATGACAGACGAAAATTTAACACTCAGCCAGCAATTCGGCTTGGCTGAAGATCTACATGTGGTTATTGTTGGACGCCCAAATGTCGGTAAATCATCTCTATTTAACCGCTTAGTTGGCAAAAAACTAGCATTGGTCGATGATCTACCTGGCGTTACGCGTGACCGTCGCCATGGCGATGCTTCAATTGGCGAAATGAATTTCATTATAACCGATACGGCAGGGCTAGAAGATGCCGATGATGAAAAACTAGAAGGCCGTATGCGCCTGCAAACTATGGCCGCCATCGAAGAGGCGGATGTCGCATTATTTATGATCGATGCCCGCGCAGGTGTAACCCCGCTAGATGAGCATTTTGCAGATCTAATGCGCCGTAGTAAAACCCCTACGATTCTTTTATGCAACAAAGCCGAAGGCAAAGCAGGCCAACATGGCCAATATGAAGCTTATTCCCTTGGCCTTGGCGACCCTATTGGCATTAGTGCTGCCCATGGTGAAGGTATTGGCGATTTGTC
>JABSRY010000720.1 GCA_013214985.1 Hyphomicrobiales bacterium | reverse complement strand
AGCTAAATTTGAAAAAAATATTTTACCTCATAGTTTTTGCTATTATCGTCTAGTTAAGATAAATATCATCTGTAATCTATGAGCATACATCAATTCGTCGCTGGTTTCACGAAGAGGCGTATCTCAGTTTTTTTTAGTTTTGAGTAATAACGGCTCAAAGATTTCGACATACATACATTATTGAGTTAGGGCTAAAATGCGCACCCAATTGATCTAAATCCAATCTGGCAAATCGGCTAGGCAGCCGTAAATTACTTGCTTTCATAGACGGAGAATTTAATATTTTATCGATTCTGGACATAAAAGAACAAATAAAGAACATTTAACTAAATGTCAACCATTTTATATCTCAAACTTAAGAATCATCAAATTATACTTGAGAATAAAGCACCCAAACCTGCCGAAATCATAAGCACCTTTATGATATTCATATGATATTTAAGCAACAACAGCCCACAAAGGCCAGTTAACCCCATCACTAACCAGTCTATACTCGCCAATTCAGGTTGCCATAAAGTTAAAACGCCCAATTGCTTGTGTTGAACAGTTGCAAAAATTACATGCAAACCAAACCAAATAGATAGGTTTAAAATCACTCCAACAACAGCAGCGGTAATTGCGGTTAATGCTCCGTTTAACCTTGGTTGCGCAGATATCCAGTCAATGTAAGGCGCACCAACAAATATCCATAAAAAACAGGGTACAAATGTCACCCAAAGTGTTATGGCAGCCCCTGCTATGCCTAGCCAAAACCCACCTTCTCTAAAAGCAGCAATAAAACCAACAAACTCTGTGACCAATATTAATGGCCCAGGCGTCGTCTCTGCTAATCCCAATCCGTCCATCATTTCACCAGCGCTTAACCAACCAAACTGGTTAACAACATCCTGCCCCATATAAGCAAGCACTGCATATGCACCACCAAAAGTAACAATCGCCAGTTTCGAGAAAAATTCACTAATTTCAGTTAATATGGGTATGCCCGAAAAATGCCCAATAATAAGAATTGGCACCCACCAAATTAGAAGCCAAATAATGATATTCTTAATCGTTATATAAAAAGACACATTTTTTACGACCACTATTTCGGCGTCATCGGCTTTTGCCCCCCAAATAAAGCCAAATATTGCGGCGAATAAAACAATAAGCGGGTAAGGCAACGATAAAAAGAATATGCAAACAAATGCTACCCCTGCAATCACCCAATATTCAAAACCCCTTAATGCCTTTTTAGATACTCGTAATAAGGCTTCAATAACAACCACTAGTACAGCAGCCTTAATGCCTAAAAACAACGCATTTACCAATGGTACATCGCCCCAATAAGCATAAATAGTCGCTAAGGCTAAAACCACCACTGCACCAGGTATTACAAATAACAACCCTGCCAACAATCCCCCTTTTAAGCCGCGTAATTTCCAACCGACATAGGTCGCAAGCTGCATGGCTTCTGGGCCAGGCAATAACATGCAAAAGCTCAAAGCATTTAGAAATTGTTTTTCATTAAGCCACTGCTTTTCATCAACAATCATTTTATGCATGAGCGATATTTGCGCCGCAGGGCCGCCAAAAGATAGCAACCCAATTTTTGCAAAAACATCAAATAATATTCGCATCGTTAATTGCGTCTGGTTTAATTCCATTAATTTTACAGCCATATTAATCGCC
>JABSRY010000072.1 GCA_013214985.1 Hyphomicrobiales bacterium | reverse complement strand
CCACCAACAACTAGAATATTTTTCTTATCGGCCACTGCAAGGCTAATGATTTTGGCTTGGTCAGCAGTCATTATTTTGCTATCGACATAATCTAGCAATGAATAAACAACGCCAGCGGGTTTACGAATAGAAAAACTCGCAGCCGTTACAACGGGCGGTAAGATACCTTCGAAGCGCTCGCCAGTATCAGGTAATTCGGCGGAAACAATAGGTGATGATTCATTGCATTCGATATGAATGTAGCTGGCGACCAAGCGAATGATGCGCTCGACATCGGCTTCTAGCATTTTGCCTGCATTGACTCTACCAACGCCATGTTTATCCAGCCACAATGAACCATCTGGATTGACCATGATCTCAATGACTGATTTATCATTCAACGCCTCGCCAATGATTGGCCCCATTGCAGTTTGCAGCATTTTTCTCTGACGCGTTAAAGTGGTTTTATTTTTGTTCATTTTCGTCTCCATTTTCCTCTAAATCCAATTGATAAAAATCGTCTTGGGTTACTGAAATTTCCTCTACAACCTCTCCCACCAAGCTTTTTCCTTTTGCTATACGACCCGCAACACGTTTGATGAATTGAATAAACCTTTCATGTCCTTGTGCTTTCGCAGAAGCTTGATCGGAAATGGGTATTGGTGGTTTGATTGCCAATTCATATTGAATAAACAGAGCCAAACTCTCAGACGAAATATTGGCATCACGATCAATTTTTTTTAGCAACTGAAAAATGCGTTCGATCCGCCTCAACAAAAGCGCGTCTCTTTTGTCTTTATCGGTATTTAAAAGTGCAATTAACGCAATTTGAACTAATCTTGATATTGAAACTCCGCGTTTTTTTGCGGCTTGCTGCACCAAATGCGCTTCATCTCCTAGATAAACATGAATTCTTTTTCTATTCATTTTTGCTCCTTACATATCGAGATCATGGTCGCCATCACGAGTTAATTCGTGAGCGCGTTGAATGGTGGTTGGGGTTATTTGTTTGTCTTTAATTTGTCTAAGCGGGTCTGAATTTTGACTGGCTGCCGAAAGATCAACGTCATCATCAAGCAGGCTGAACATATCAACTTCAGCCTCAGGCTTAATAATCAACGCTTCCGCTTCAAGACTTGGATGTCTTTCCATGCCACCTTCGTCCACATATCCAGTTGATGATTTATCTACGGTTGAAGGGTTTTTAGGATTGCGAACACGACCCGCCCAATCATCAAATCTTGGGTGCGGACGGTCTTGATAAGGACCGCCCGCGCTCAGGTCGATTGAGGGGAGAATGCGAACTGAGAAGTTTTGATCTTCAAAATATCTAAGTTTTTGAGCTAGGATTGGTGGCTGACCAGAAAGCATAATCACTTCTTGATCTTCTGGTAACTGCATCACTTCACCAGGAGTTAGTAACTGACGCATTGTTTCCTGACGCGACACCATCACATGTGACAACCAAGGCGCTAATCTATGACCTGCATAGTTTTTCTGGGCGCGCATTTCTGTGGCTGTGCCAAGACTATCTGATACACGTTTGGCTGTGCGCTCATCATTGGTGGCAAACACAACACGGATATGGCAATTATCAAGAATGGAATTATATTCTCCATAGGCTTTGTCAATTTGGTTTAATGATTGGGCAATCAGATAAGCTTTGATGCCGTAGCCAGCCATGAAAGCTAATGCGCTCTCAAAGAAATCTAAGCGACCCAATGCTGGGAATTCATCAAGCATCATTAGCAATCTGTGTTTATATTGCTTGTCTTTCTCGGTTTCGAGTTTTTCGGTGAGACGTCGGCCGATTTGATTCAAGATCAAACGAATAAGTGGTTTAGTTCTAGAAATATCAGATGGTGGCACAACAAGGTATAATGACACTGGCTGTTCACCATTCATTAGATCAGCAATACGCCAATCAGATGATGAGGTAACTTTGGCAACTGTTGGATCGCGATATAGACCAAGAAATGACATGGCGGTTGAAAGCACACCAGAACGTTCATTGTCGGATTTATTTAAAAGCTCTCTAGCTGCTGATGCGATAACGGAATGAACGCCAGTATCTAAATGATTTGTATTCATCATTTCCCGCAAAGTACGTTCAAATGTCTTGCGCGGGTCACTCAGGAATATTGAGACCTGAGCTAACGTTTTCTCCTTGGAGGAATAAAGCACATGAAGAATGGCACCGACCAGCAAAGCATGACTGGTTTTCTCCCAATGATTACGTTTTTCGAGTGAGCCTTCTGGATCAACCAGAATGTCAGCAATATTCTGAACGTCTCTGACTTCATTGTCACCACGACGAACTTCCAAAAGTGGATTGAATTTAGCACTGGCAATATCAGTTGGGTTGAACATTAGGCAATGAGAGAATTTTGAACGCCATCCCGCTGTGATTTGCCAGTTCTCACCTTTAATGTCGTGGACAATGACTGAACCAGTCCAGCTTAATAATGTTGGTATGACTAAACCAACACCTTTACCTGAACGAGTTGGCGCAAAAGCCATGATATGTTCGGGGCCATCGTGACGTAAATATTCATCATCAAATTTTCCAAGAAAAACGCCTTTGGGTTCGAATAATTGCGCCTGCCGAATCTCCTTGGAAGTGAGCCAGCGTGATGAACCATATGTGGTTACGTTTTTGTCCTGTCTTGCTCTCCATAAAGATCCTGCAATTGCAACTATGACCCCAACAACACCGCCTGTACCTGCCAATAAACCAGCTTTGTTGAATACCTCTGGCGCATAAGCGTCATAGGCATACCACCATTGGTACAAACGATGAGGGTGATAGATCGGCACATTGTTAAGAAAAAACCATGCCGATCCAAGACCAACTTGATGACCAAGCATATCTGCTGCCCATTGTGTAGCTGCCCACGTAGTGAGAAGCACAACAAGGAACACCAGTATAATTTGACCAAATAGGAATTTTGTCGGGGTCATTTATTCACCTTTCCGAGCATGAAAAAGCTTCACGCCACCCCTATAGAAAGTAGATTTTTATTGAATCAGTCAATCAAGAAATTTATGTAACACATTGACATAAAAAGTATAATGCAATTTAACAAATTTTAATTTATTTCAAACATAGTTCAAACGCATTCAATCAATATCAAGAAATATGTGCATAAAATCTCATTGAATATTTGTACTAAATGATATTAAATAAAGATTCCCTCTAATGACATAGCTTGCGAAAACTACAGGCGATACATCCGCATTCACTAACCCTATAACGTTTGAAGGCGATGCTAAATAAAATAAAACGACCTATATAAAATACTTTTACCTACCAAACGACTTACATATAAGTCGTTATTTTGATATTTCATCTAATTCATGCTAGATTAGCTTTCAACAAATAGGATAGAAGCATGTCAAGAACTACAAAACGTACATATTCAGCCTATAGTCAAGATGCTATGAGTTTATTTGGCACCACCATACGTGCTGAACGAAAAGCAAAGAAAATGACAGAGCCTGAACTCGCCGAACGAGTTGGTGTGTCTCGTAGCTTCATTCAGCGTCTTGAACGTGGTGATATAACTTGTGGGATTGGACTGGTTTTTGAAACAGCCTATATTTTGGGAATTCCATTATTTGAAGCAGTGCCAAGTAGATTAACAAATCAAATTCAGAATGTCAGAGATAGGCTAACTCTACTCCCAAAAACAATCCGAATTAAGACCAAAGCAATCAATGATCAATTTTGAACAGAAAAAAATCGGTAAGCGCTGAATAAGAGGCTTGGTAGAATAGTAATTTTGATGCTATATTGCATCAAATATACATCACTTTTCTTGGAGGTCAAAACATGACAAGAGCCAGCATTTCAATAACGCCACCCAATGACGCATGGATAAAATCGCAAATCGAAAGCGAGGGATTTTCCAGCCGCAGTGATGTTGTCAATGATTTAATACGCAAAGCCCGAAATGAACAAGACGAAATTCTAGCCATTCGCGCGGCGCTTATCAAGGGCGAGGAAAGCGGAACAAGCCGACGAACGCCAGACGAAATCATGCAAGCTGTGATAGAGAGAAAACGTAAAAATGGCACGTTATGAATTAGCTAATCTCGCCGATCAAGATTTTGAGAATATCTTTGATTTTGGAATTGATACTTTTGGCCTTGTTCAAGCGATGGATTACCAGCAGGGCATGAAAACCCGGTTTGAAGAGCTAGCAGAGAACCCAGAATTTTATCAAGCAATTGATCATATCCGTATCGGATACCGCCGGAGCGTTTACGGTTCACATTCGATTTATTATAAAATTGAGCCTACCTGCGTTGTTATTGTGCGAATTTTGGGACAGCAAGACTCACAAAAAGCTATGAGGCTTAAAAAATAAAACCATCAAAAATAATGAATTGATTTTGACATAACCAGTTTCTAAACCCATTTGGCTTGAAAGCTTATATAAATTAGCAACAATATAACATATTCTGGACACCAAATCTGTAGTAACGGATTCAAGAAATTCCAAGACCTCTCTTCTTTCCAATTTGCCACGAAATTCCGCTGCCACCAACCTTGCCACTGACCAACTGATTGCGTGAACGCTCCAACACTGATCTCCAAGGCACAAGATTAAATTCTTTCGATTGCTCAATGATGGCAAAGCGACCAGATGCCAACTCAACAGATTTAGTATATACCCCCTCAACCTGATCACCCTTTTTGACTTGAACAAATTGTTTACCCATGTCGCTCGATATCCTCGCAGAAACTTTGGTGATTTCTTGTTGCTCCAATTTTTTCAGTAAGTTCCGCTGAAAGACAATACCATTCTGCGTTTCCTGAGCAAAACCTTGGGCAATCAAATAAGCCCGTCGCCTATTCAAAGCAGCATCAACTTCCCCACCAAACCCAACGTTACTCAATGTTGATTTTTCTTTGCCGATTAAATTTCTATCAAGCCATGTCGCACCAGATGATGTCACTTGAACATCAAGTGAGAATTGCGAGCGAATAATTACATTCAATGGTGATTTTTTAGCTTGTAGCTTCTGATATTCTGAAACTCGATCCATATAATTGTCAGGAACATCCCAACTGCCGTCACCATATCTTTGGACAATATTGACTCGCCTCAGACTTTCCAAACGCCTCACATGCGATTGAATGAATTCTGGAGAAGCAGAGGGATCATCATTTGAATGTATTTCAGCACTGTAGATGCCATTGTTTTTATATGAAACATTGGCTATCGTGTGATCGCTTTTTCTGGGTTCAATACTCTGAGGGGATAATTCAATAATGCTGCCAGCTTTATAATCCTCAATATTATCAGACTGCTTGATATCGGCATAATGTGTCTTGCCATCAATTCCTTCAATCACTAGATAATATTTGTCCTCCCCCTCATCCGCAAACCCCTTCCCAATTAGCTTGCCAGTTATAGCTTGTGGCATGTCAGTCTGGTGAATGTCATAACCCACCTCTAGCGGATCACGTCCTTGGCGTTTCATTTCTTGATGCATGGTTTTGATAATATCGCCACGAGTACCCAACTCTCGCAGTGTCGGTTCAAAATCTTCTGACAATTCCCAAACACCTGTCTTGATTTGCTGAGCTAACTTCATATTCTGTAATTTTTCAAGACGGCCAACCTGAAGAGATTGATTGAATTTTTCATAGCCCGTTTTTGGTTTGCCTCGCATATCAACTATGCCACCATCAGAAATTTTAATCAGTTTCCTATCAATGGAAGTAAAACGATCCCTATTCACTTCTCGGCGTAAGGCTGATGCGATTTCATGCTCATGTCTTGGTCCTAATTCATCAGTCATTAAATCTTCGGCACGGCTTCTAAGCCCAGACGACATATAATCCCGCGAGATAATTAAATCTCCACCACCATCATCAACACCACGGACAATAATATGCGTGTGAGGATTGTCAGTGTTATAATGGTCAACGGCGACCCAATCGAGTTTAGTGTCCAAATCCTTTTCCATTTGCTGCATTAAATCTCGCGTATAAGATTTCAGATCATCGAGTTCCACCGCATCTTCTGGTGAAACAATAAACCTAAATTGATGTCGATCATCTTTTGCATCATTCAAAAAATCTTTACCATTCACTGCATCAAGCTCTGCATCATAAAGTTTCCCCGCCTCACCATCCTTGGTGACGCCATCGCGTTGCAAATATTTAATATGAGTATTGGCTTTTTTAATTCCTGCACCAGCAAGTTTAACAATCCGAGCTTTTATCATAACCCGCCTATGACCAATCCTTACTTTAGCATTTGAATTTCGTATGGTATTGGCGTAATATCCGCGTCCAACATTCCTACCTGAGAATGAATTGCCGCTACCGATCCTCCCATTACTAGATTTTAGTTTGGTGGCTTCGCGCATCACCCGATTGATATAGCTTTTGGCTGACTTTTTACCAGCATTACCTAAACGCCCTAACTTCGGCTTAAAACTATTATCCTTGTTCTGTGCCATTAGCGACCTCCGATACGGTAAAATATTGATTTTTCTTATGATTTCAAACAGGTGGGCTTATCAGATTGAGTAAATTCAAAGACTTCTAAAAAAAGCACTCACCCCTACTTGCCCTTATGGGCTTCAAAAACGATGTGCAGATTGAAATACAGGCTCCAGAGCCCATTTCCGTTTTATCTTGCCCTCCCCAAAAACTGACCACCCGCCCCAATACACACAGTCCAATTGACAAGATGCACCCAACATCACCAACGCCAAATCAACGTCGCAATGCCAATGACATCACTAACCTTCAAGGCGCCAAAATATCGGCCGTCAAAACTGTCTTTGGCATCCATTAAAGCAAAAAACTCATCGCTTTTAAGTGTGAAGCAGCCACTCCATGAGGGCAATTCTCTACCCCTTTTATCTGCAATTAATGCTTCGACTGTAGGCTTTCCATTAATAGAAACCGTCAAATGCTGGCGACAAATCTCATCTCCTGAGAGCGCAACAACTCGTTTTATGAGAGGCACATTGATAGGCAAGTAATGACGTTCTGCTGCCATCAACCTATATTTTAATGGCGTTGGAGTGACCACATATGAGCCAATCTCCAACTCATTCACGCCAACTTCATGCACCCAATAATAGCCAACGGGTGCACTTACCGATGGATTATAGACAATTTTAATCGAGAAATTCATCCAAATAGGTAAAGCAATGATAGCAATCGCACCTATGGTGAAACTAATAATTTTAGAGGAGTTTTTCACAACGCGCCTCATGTTCAAGCAACCAAGCTTGGTGTTTTTCAGCCGTGTAAATTAATGGATCTAGAGCGGCATTAAGCCGTGCATTAGATTGAATCCAATACCAAGGCGCTACCTCTGCACAATCAATTTTAAATCGTTCAATCTGATCAATAGCTCTAAAAAATCGATAAACCCGCTCTCGTCCAGTTATATCGAGCAGAACCTCTCCACCTGGTTCTATCCCTGTAATGGAGTGCATAAGGGTGGTTTCATCCCCTGCTCTCAGCACAAATACTTGCCAATTTTTAGTACCATACTGACCTTTCTCCCACCGTATATAACAGAAGATTTTGCCTGTCGGGAAATACTCATACGCCTCTCGCCTTGTGAACTCCTCACGAAAAACACATTCACCAAAGCGGATATAATAATTCAACATCTTACGATCAAATTGCAAATGAACCCGCGTATAAAATTGACTCATTACAGCTCTCCATCATCAATTGAAGATGTGTTAGAGCGATTATAAGTGCGTGCTTTTTGGCGTATTTGTTGATCTGACCAGGCATCCAATTCATCAATATGATAAACAATACGCCGACCATGCGTTCTAAATATCGGGCCATGACCGTTATAGCGCCATTTATCGAGCGTATCTGGTTTCAGATGCAAGCGATCCGCTGCCTGTTCGACTGTTAAATATGGGTTGGCATGAGTATTTTCTTCAACCATTTCATTCTCCTTCAAGTTTGATCTATTGCGTGGCATCAAACCTAGTCGGAGATAAATTGGTTGAGGAGGGTCATAATTTAATCAAAAAAATGACCTCCCTAAAATGTAAATAAATAAATCAATTATAGTTTAAAAAACCTAGCATCCGAAGATGCGAGGTCTAATTTCAGTCTGTTGGGTTCCAAAGAATGGCCATTAGGTCTTCATCATCTTGACCTGATGCTTTGCCTAAGTTGGCATATATTTTGTGAGGGCCAAATTGTGGAGCGGCAAATGTGAGAGAAACATATTCCTTTCTGCTATTCTTACCTGTCCGTTTCCAGCCGCCACCAATCTCAGTTTGGTTGTCAGAATAAATTCTAAAATCAGGTTGGGCTTCGCTTTCTTTGCCTTCATTTGGAATGATGGTTATGTGATTTTTCATATTCATCATAGTCAAAGTACCTTTAAATCCACCATCTTTAACTTGTGTTACATATCCAATTGCTTGTGCCATTTTTGTATCTCCTTGTGTTTTGCAAGTCGTTCATCGTCTTGCTATGCGCGATCGTTGGGACGTGCGAATAACAATTAAACCCGAAGGGCGAGCCTAGCGGAGACTGCCAGAATGAATTTTTTTGGCTACGAAGTAGCGTGCGCGAGGAGAACTTTAGGTCGGGGAAAAAAGTTCATTCTGGTGGTTTTAA
>JABSRY010000719.1 GCA_013214985.1 Hyphomicrobiales bacterium | reverse complement strand
TGAACTGGCAACATTTTCTTTTCTTTCTATAAATGACAATGTTGCCAGTTCATTGACCATTTTCTTTGGTACACCTGATGCGAACTTAAAATCAAATTCACTTAATGTTTTTAAAGAGGGGAAACCTGCCATACGTGTAAACATCACTTGTTTACGCTGATGCCTTGATTGGCTTTCACTTTTTAAAGCATGCTCTAAAAACTGTAAATAATCCCATTCCTCTTTGGCTGCTTGCTGAGCTAATACCGGTGCATTCGTTTCAATACCTGGGAGTTGCAACTCATTTGTTAGCGCAGCAATACGCTCTAATTGTAAGTTCATAATGCCTCCGAAAACTGTTCATATATGTTTAATTCATGATGTAGTGACTTCATATCAAATTTTTCACTTAGTGTTGGTATTGTTTTGATCTTAAGTTGAGGTGGTGCTGGTAATAATTTGGGTGGCAAACTTTGCAGATAGGGCTGCTCTTCTTTAAGTCTATCCGCAGGTTTAACTTTAATGGTGTCGTGAATACGTTGATTCGCAATATTATTCAGCCAATCCATTATTTCTATATTTGCCGTTTCCACATCTAAGGTGAGTTCTAGTGCGGATAACTTAGTGGACAATGGTCGATAAAAACTATCACGAACATAACGTACCATACGCTCTACCTTACCTTTGGTTTGTGGTCGGTAGGGTTTACAGAGTTTCGGGATAAAACCAATTTCTTTACTAAATTGATAAAAACTTTGGTTAAGCCGATGCTTTCCTTCCCCATAAGCATCGCGTTCAATAACAACCGTTTTCATGTTGTCATACCAAATTTCTTGTGGAATACCTTGGAAGTAATCAAAGGCTTGGCGATGACATTCCTCTAATGTTGCATATTTCATGTTATCGGTAATAGCGACAAACAATGCACGGCTATAACCAAGCACAGCAACGAACGCGTGTAGTGGTTTTTTACCACCACGCATTTGCCCCCAATCTACTTGCATTTGTTTTCCGGCCTCAGTTTCAAAGCGAACGATAGGTTGAGGTGGGGTAACACCTCGATATTGATATAAATAATGCCTTAATAATGAAATGCTGCCCAAATACCCTTGCTCCTTTATTTCTCGATGTAGAACAACCGCTGATAAGTGGATAGGTGTTGCTTTAGCGAGTCGAGAATGTAAGTAAGGTTTGAATGCTTCAAGCTTTGATATACCTGATTTGCGTGTTGCATAGTGAGGTTTATCAAAATTACCGTTAAGATATTTTTTGACCGTATTGCGTGAAATGCCTAACTGCTTAGCAATCGCCCGCTGTGACATTCCTTGATGAGTTAATACTTTGATTTTCATGAGCTCTTCTTTTGAAATCATGGTGCTCCTAAAAGCACCAATGTTAATTGAACTGGATCAGATTTCAACTGGTGAAGTGGATCATTTTTGCATTGTTGGTAACATAAAAGGCTTTAGTTGCTGCTAAAGCTTGGGCCTCACTTTACCTAAACTGGTATTAAAAAGAATAAAAAAGATGGATGTATTATCCATACAAGTCGTTTAAAAGGACAAAAAACAGTTGGCTTTTACTCCTTCGTCGCTAATTTTAGCCAACCATTTTATTGCCTCTTAACGAGGCGTTATTTGGCAACACGAAATCAGTTAAATATTTATTTGTAAAAGCGGTGTTTTCTAAATAAGTT
>JABSRY010000718.1 GCA_013214985.1 Hyphomicrobiales bacterium | reverse complement strand
GCTCCCACCCGGGAGAGGGGTGGAGGCGGACAGCCAGCGGGATGTGCAGCAGCCGAAAAAACAAAAAAAACAACATTATATCATGCAAATCACTCTCACTCATTGGAACACTCAATGTTAGAACCATACGTGAACAACACAAGAGACTGGAGCTAGTCAACAGGTTCATCTTGATAGTGGAGTAAAGAACCTAGGGATACAGGAGCATCGTATAGTGCATCAGGAGGACATAAAGATCCATCAGTTTAAAGGAGGAGTCACGCTGATATGGGCATTATTGACGAACCTTGTTTTGTGACGGCTGGAAAATCGGTAAGGTTTTTTTGAGATATTTCATTATTTTGGGATATAGCCGCATCGACATTTCTAATTTTAATATTGCCAACACTTATTTCTCGAAGTGTTACTTTTGCAAATTTAATAGTGCCACCAGCGGTTTGCGCACGGTTTGTATATTTTATCTTATTAAGATCAATACCGATTCGCCGTGCTTCATCACGGCTAATAAAAATTATGGATGCACCCGTATCCACCAAAAAACTGACATGGGTTCCATTTACTAAAGCTTGGGCAGTAAAATGCCCTCTAGAATCTGCGGTCAAAGTAACTATAGCGTTGCGCTTGTTTTTGCCGGTAGAACTCGTTTGGGTTTGGGAGTTTTGAGATATTAAATTTTGAGCAAATACAGTTATAGCTTCTCGTGTCGATTCATTAACCCACAATATAGCAGAAAAAAGTGTAACAGCGGCGATGACTAGTATGTTCTTCATATTTTAAACCCATTAACAAATAAATTAAATGCTCTCGTCGATTGCTTTCATTCGTTCGGGCAAAATATCAATAATTTCCTGCCTTTGCGCATCCGAATATTTGCCCCAAAGGCCAATTTCGTTTCGGTCACGTCCGCATCCGTAGCAATAGCCAGTATCAAAATCAAGGGTGCAAACATGTGTGCAGGGGGATTTTATGGTAATATCTTGTTGTTTTTCGGGCATATAAATATATTCAATTAGAAAATTGTCGTCTGAGAGCAGTATATATGATATGCGGTTAACAACAATAAAAAATCTTAAAATAATTTGCCATTATTATACAATGCCTGTTATTAAAACGTAAATTGAAAGTCAGATTATGAGTTTTTCAGTGGCAGCCAAACCTTTCGTAGATTTGCGAAAGTTACTAACGTCAATCGTGTCTATTAACACCGTTAAAGATAATAAAAACGTTATTTCTTGGTTGCAATCCATCGCTAATGGTAGTGAAGATAAAGCCATTAAAACACACAGATCTCTTATTACATTATTCGCATCATCAAATGGCATCGCAGAAGATGTAAAAAACACCAAAACAAAAGAAGAAATCCGCCAATTAATGGATGAGAGCGCAGCAGGCAAAGCACGATTAAATAAAATGTGCGAGGTCTATGGCCATGGCCTGCGTATTTTCGATTTGGCTTTAGATTTGCCAACAAAAAAATCATATTTGGAGCCAACTCTAGGCGAGAAACAATGCGCCGCGACCGTTGCCTTCGGTATGGAAGCCATTGCAGGGGGCGCAGATATACTGTCATTAGGGGCTTTAGCAACAGCAGGCGATGTTGCAGCCGCATCCATAGCATTGGCAATATATCCAGATGTTGCAACTATTGTAGAGCAACAAATGCCCGATGATTTTGCACTT
>JABSRY010000717.1 GCA_013214985.1 Hyphomicrobiales bacterium | reverse complement strand
TATGATAGTGATCTTCTTTTACCATATTGGCTTCGAACAATGCTTGGGTGGCGTGTCTAATGCCTTTAGTATCTTTATGCAGGCCATCAACTTTAATACGCCCTGCAATGATTGCATAATCTGGGTGATCTGTGGTTAATGCAGCGGCGGTTTCTGATAAGAAATTATCAATCTCTTCGGTGGTAATGCCATCATGCAAACCTGCTACGGCGCTTTGTGAAACCATGATCGGATCGACGTTTAAATCTGCTGCTAAAACAGCCACACGATTGGTGATTTTATTTAAAGAAACGGGTTGTTTTTCGCCATTTCTTTTAACGATCATCATCTGTGATAAACGCCCTGCGTGCGATGAAATAATCGCCTCGACTTGATCGCGTTGATTGGCGCGTTCTTTACGATAAATTATAAAGTTTTTAGCAACATTATAATATTCGGCACGCATAAGAGTGAGTTCAACTTGATCTTGAACACTTTCTTGATGGATAGAATCGAAACTAATAACACGCTTCATGATTGCTAGAATAGCGCTTTTTGTTAGTTCAACTGAAACATCATATACATTAATGTCCGTTGTTTCTTTATCATCGGTTGCCATCATGGCCTTATGAATGGCGTCGAAAATTGGCTCTGGTGAAAAGAGTTCTTTTTTACCTGATCTTTTTTCTAGTGTCACGCCTTCTGGAATAGACTTTGCAATTGCCTCTAATGACCCTTCAGGTAAAACTACCTTCTTTAATCGCACCATTTTAATGCCCCTTAAATAGTTGCCGCTCGTAAAAATAGGAACTGATTTATATACTTCGGACGCTTAAAAGAGCAATTCGAAAGAATATCCAACAAGTTCTTAATTTTACTAATAATTTAAATAAATACTATATAGAGTGTTCTCATTACCAATGTACCACTAGATAGTGTATAAGACATTAATACTAATTGTTTTAAAATTGCAACAAAAAAAGCTCGGCGAACTGCTAAAAAAAAAATTAATTATTTGTTTACTTATTATTCACAGCAGCAGAAAATTCTTCGAGCTAGCAAGAGCAAGGGCGCGCGGGCATTTTGAAATATACATGTAAATGTTTATAACTAATCCTTGCAAAGAATCGCAATTTAAGCAGTTAATTTTTTGATAAAGAATCAGATTAATTGATTCTAATTTTTAATTTACAACAGCAATTTGTCTAAAGCTTGAATCAAAATTTCGGATTTTTGATAGCCTGATGACACCAGTTCTAGAGTTTTGCCATCTGACACCAAAAGAGTTGGGTAGCCGTTGCCCCCCCAGTTGCGAATGACGTTAAATTCGGCTGCGGTTTGTTGTTTTATTTCATCGGACAAAAACGCATTTTTAAAATCATCAAAATTTATTTGAGTATCTGCACAAATGCTTTTATAAAAATCGACTTGTTTTGGATCTTGATTATCGACGTAGAATTTGCGTTGAATGGCTACATAAAACTGCAATATAGTTTGATTTGGCAAATCTAAATTCATACTGATATTTTTAGCAGCGACGACTGCCCTGCAAGCGGGTTCTGTGTCGTAATTAAACGCCGCTAAATCTAACAAACCCATGTTAAATTCTTGCCCTGATGCCTGGCCGACTTGTTGCCAATGTTCGCGCAGAAATTTCCTAAACTCAGCATCCCACGCTTGATGGCCACCAACTCGTAAACCGCCGACT
>JABSRY010000716.1 GCA_013214985.1 Hyphomicrobiales bacterium | reverse complement strand
ATTGCATAAGATGCTGGCGCAATTAGCGCACCATCTTCTGCAAAAATGTAAATATGTTTCGGGTCTAAATAAACCGATAAATCTTGGTCTAAAGCTAAATCATGCACCCCATGCACCAGCCCTACCCAGTTATCACCGGCATGTTTCATATGCAAAAATGTTTCAGCACCGGTAAATTCAGTCACATCTAAATGCGCACTAAACACCATAGAAGTCGTCGATGATTTTTTAAGCTCTAAATGGTTCGGCCTAAAACCTGCCACATAGCGCCCATCGGTTAAATTCGATAAGCTGTCACCTGCCGCAAGTTGAATCGATTGACCTTCACCAAAAATTAATTTGTTACCCGTCTTAGAAATTTGCAAAAAATTCATCGGTGGGTTAGAGAATACCCGTGCGGTAGTCATATTATTGGGGTGATGATAAACGCTCGATGTTTTATCAAATTGCGTAATACGCCCTTCAAATAACGTTGCGGCATTACCGCCTAACAACAAAGCTTCTTCAGGCTCAGTTGTTGCATAAACAAATATAGCACCCGATTCTTCAAACATTTTGGGTATTTCAGCTCGCAACTCTTCACGTAGTTTATAATCTAAGTTCGCCAATGGCTCGTCTAACAACACTAAACCAGAACCTTTAACCAATGCTCGTGCTAAAGCGCAACGTTGTTGTTGCCCACCCGAAAGTTCAAGCGGCTTACGGTCTAACATATCGACCATTTTAACAATTTCGGCAGTTTTTCTAACTGCAGCATCAATTTCTTTGGCAGTTTTTTTCATCAACCTTAAAGGCGATGCAATATTCTCATAAACACTCATCGAAGGGTAATTGATAAATTGCTGATAAACCATTGCAATATGTCGGTCTTGTACCCGCATACCTGTAACATCTTTACCATTCCAAATAATTTTGCCCGAAGTTGGCACGTCCAACCCAGCCATAATACGCATTAACGTAGTCTTACCAGACAAAGTCGGGCCTAAAAGCACATTCATACTACCTTTATCTAATGTCAGGTTTGTTTCGTATAAATGTGGTCGACCATCAACGGTTAACGTTACATTTTCTAATTCAAGAGACATTCATTTCCTCCCAGAAAATAAATTATATATTTTTAAATATATAATAATGTCATTTTACTTTTCAAAAAATCAATAAGACATTTAGCTTAGATTTTAATGTCTAAGCCACTGTTTCATTCATATTTTCAGTCGCTTTATTTCTGTTCGCAATCCATTCTTCCAATTGCTTCACTTGCTTATCACTCATTCGCAGGCCTAGTTTTGTTCTGCGCCAAATTATATCTTCTGCTTGTTGGGCAAATTCATTTGTCATCAGCCATGCAACTTCTAATTCACTTAGCCCTGCACCAAAATCAATACCAAGGTCATGCTTGTGTTTTGCATTGCCTAAAATATCCCACAATTCAGTACCATAACAACGCACCAATCGTTTGGCCCAAGCCGCATCTAAAAACCCATAATCGGTCTGTGCATTGGCTATTAACCCATCCACACCATCTACCGAAAAATCGCCGCCTGGCAGGGGCGTACCTGCTGTCCATTGCTGTCCAGCATTTGGAAAAAATTGGGCTATATTTCCAAAGGCGGATTCTGCCAAGCGGCGATAGGTGGTAATTTTACCACCAAAGATGTTCAGTAAAGGAGCCCCCCCCTTAATGTCTA
>JABSRY010000715.1 GCA_013214985.1 Hyphomicrobiales bacterium | reverse complement strand
CTTCACTTTTGGGCATCCCATTACTAATATCTTCAATTGCGCCAGTTTGAGCAACATAACCATGTTGGTCAATAACAGTGCCACACGCGCTTAATGTCATTGTAGATGCGAGTAATGCAAGCGCAAAAATATTACGTATTTTTTTGTTAGATACTTGTTTCATAAATTGCCTATTATATAATCGGTGCTGTTTGGTATTATTGATAAATTAATGTCAATAATAGGGCAGCTAAATGTTGGCTTAAAGTGCTGCATATTTAAATTAAAATCAATAACAAACAGTTTTTTACAAAAATTAGTCGCATTTTTTTGACAATTTGGCTAAATACAATATGAAAAGTATAATAAATGTTCATATTGGGCATAGAAATTATTTGAGATTCGTTAATGGTAAAAATATTTGGCATCTATTTTGGTAAAGAGCGACAAGAGCATTCTCTTGCGACAGATTTATATGGCCACGCTGTGGCTGCAGCGCGCAATCCCATATTATATGGCACAAAAGGCGCACCAGACACCGCAAATGGCCGTTTTGAACTTATAATATTGCATATATTCTTATTATTTCGCCGTTTGCAAGATCAAGATAAACGTATCCAATCGATTAAACAAAAAACATTCGATTGCTTTTTACGCGATATGGATGTGAGTTTATGTGAAATTGGTGTGGGGCCAGATGGCGTACCAAAGCGCATTCAAAAAATGTTAGAAAATTTTTATGGGCGCGCAGCCGCTTATCAAACCGCTTTAGAAAATCAAGACATCGAAATATTAACTCAAACTATTTCACGAAATTTCTATTCTGACGATAAGCAAAATAGCACGGGCGCAAAAATGCTCGCAAATTACGTGTTAAATTCAGCCCAAAACCTCGAAAACGCATCTACAGAAGATCTCATCAATTCAAAATTTAGCTTTGCAGCATAAAATAATCTTATAGGCAGCATATTATGAAAAATTATCATATTAAATCAATGAAACAAGTTTTTATAGTTGATGATTTACCAAAAACAGGTTTCGAACTCAGCCTAAAAGCAACCGATGAAGAGCTTGAAATGCTTAAAGATCAGCTTTCAATTCAAAATGTTGAATCTTTTAGTGCCAAACTCACCATAAAACAATGGCGACGGGGCGGGGTGCAAATTGAAGGCACGTACGAAGCTGCAATTACACAAGAATGCGTGGTTACCCTCGAAACATTCGACAGCGTCGTTAAAGAAGAAATAAATCAAAAATTTTTCTCAACCACAAAACTACCAGAATTAAACGATAAAAAAGAAGGTGAGATGCTGGACAATGATCTCGATCCACCAGATGCCCTAAATGATGGGAAACTGAACATATCAGATTATTTAGTAGAAACTCTATTGTTACAATTAGACCCATACCCCAGAAAACCAGGTAGTGACTTTGAAGATTTAGCAACAAATGGCAAGTTTCAAATCAACCAACCAACAGTGGATGATGGAAATTCTAACGAATCAGACGATCCAAACAAAATCAAAAAATCTAACGCAACTCATAAACCTTTTGCGGGTTTAGAGAAGTTATTAAAAGATAAGTAGGTTGAACTGAAATAAAGTTTAATAGGCAATTCAATTAGGGTAGTGCATATATAAGTAAAAATGTTGCAAATATTAGTAAACAATATAGTTTATAATTTACAGTGTTTCTAATGCACAAATAGTCGG
>JABSRY010000714.1 GCA_013214985.1 Hyphomicrobiales bacterium | reverse complement strand
ATTCAGCTTACATTGGCACAAAAATTTGGTATTAAAGGCGCTATAATAGTTTCTACACCGCAAATATTGGCATTAGATGATGTAAGGCGCGGCATACAAATGTTTAACACGGTTAAAGTGCCAATTTTGGGCATTATTGAAAATATGGCCTATTTTGAAAGCGATGATGGCATTAAAAACTATGTGTTTGGCAAAGGTGGTGCGCGGATGATTGCCGAAAAAATAAATGTCGACCTGTTGGCCGAAATTCCGCTTATTCCCGTTATTGGCAGGCAAGCGGACATGGGTGAGCCCATAAGCCACCTTGCCCCCGACAGCACCGAGGCTAGCCACTATCGGACACTTGCAAAGAAAATTGTTGCGAAGTTGAAAGACTAGAATTAATTCTCTGCAACGGATTACTGAAAATGTACTATTATAGCGGTTAGTTGTCGTTTTATGCGTGTATAAGATGCTTGTTTTTCTTGAAAATTGAACACTGCTGACAAATATTGTCAGTGGTGTTTGTTATTATAATATCGAATTAAAACAAGGACTGTATATGATACATCATGAAAAATCGTTAATTATTGAAGCAACAAGAGAAGAAGTTTGGGCGGTTGTCGGACGCTTTATGCACGTGGATGAATTTGCGCCATTCATAAAATCTGTTGAAGCCCTAACAGATGGTACCGACGGTGTCGGATCTATAAGACGTTGCCACTTTGAAGATGGGTCATCGATGCTTGAAGAAGTTACTGAATGGGAAGCTAACCAAAGTTTTCAAGTTAGTTTATCTGAACTAGAACCCATGCCGCTTATTAAGTCCGATGCTGATATATCTTTAAAGTCTGTGAATAATAATCAAACAAAAGTCACTTGGGGAATGGACTACCAAGTTAAATATAGTATTTTTGGTTGGTTACTCGGTCAAACTATGATGAAACTAATGATGGGCAAAATATTAAATGCCAACCTAAAAGGGCTTGCTGAAAAGGTAAAGTTGAATAAAGCCGCAGCCGCATAATAGGTTGGAAGCAAGTTTAATTTATCTAGTTTTTCGTATTTTCTTGCCGACCAAGTGCCATTTGGCTTGGTCGCGGGCGTTGCTATATCGCCAAGCGCGGTCTTCATTTATAAATGCAAACTTATTGGCCTCATCACCGTGTTTTTGTATCAGCTCGATACTGAGCAGATTAATTTCGGCCTTAGGAATGGTAAAAGGCAGTATGAAAATACGCCAAAGCAGATATAAAAAGCTTAACCATATGGGTGCGGTCATTAGAATGATGAGGTAGTTTTGCATGATTACCGCACATTATTTTGCAGGGCTTTGTGAATAATCAAATCCACCGCACTACTGGCATCGTGAAATTCTTGTGATATTTGCACAAGCATATCTGTATCTACATAAGATGGCGTTTGGTCTAAATGCCCATTATAGCTGTAGATTGATTTTAGTGCCATAAACAAATATCTGCGGCTTAATTCTAATGATGTTTCCTGATCGACATTATCGTTCATAATCCCCCCCCATTGATCTAGTTAAATGACCACCAGATTTCTCTGGCAGTCGGGGTGTTCAAAAACTGAAACAAGCCAGCCATGACGTTTTCAGCGCAAGCCTATTATATAACGCCATCACCCCGACCATAAAGTCGAGATGATGTATCGTTTGCGGTAGATACGACCACTTGTTTCAAAGGTTTTGAAGCCCCAGACCGATTCTTGATG
>JABSRY010000713.1 GCA_013214985.1 Hyphomicrobiales bacterium | reverse complement strand
TTCCGAGATCAAGTTACAGATAATTTCCGTATAATATCACATCAAGACTTTCGGGTCTTGGAGTGAGGCGTGTATATTAGGCTTAAATTTATAGAAACTGGCGATACAAAGTCTAGTTTTGCTATTTATTCAGAAAGCCAAATTGGCCGTAGTGACTTAGGTGTCAACTTTAAGCGAATAGACTTATGGGTTAAAAAATTATTCGAACCATAGTTTTTGATACTACTTCTTAGAAACTTTCAAATTAACTGGGTGTAACTGCAAATTAGAGTTTGACTCTTTTTGCCCATCACTTAAAAATGATTTTAATAATTACTATTAATAAAGGCTGAGAATGAAATTTCCAAAACTTGTTACCGTATCCGCAATCATAATATTATCCACGTGCCTTTCTGCTCAAGCGACATTGGCAAAATTTAAGGTAGTTACTACTTTTACTATCATTCAGGATATTGCACAGAATGTTGCGGGTGATGCTGCCGAGGTTGTATCTATCACCAAAGCAAGTGCAGAAATTCATAATTACTCCCCTACCCCGCGTGATATTATTAAGGCTCAAAAAGCTGATCTTGTATTATGGAATGGTATGAATTTAGAATTATGGTTTGAAAAATTCTTCTCTAACATTTCTGATGTGCCCAGCATTATTGTAACCGATGGCATTGAGCCAATGTCTATTTTAGAAGGCCCATATAATGGCAAGCCAAACCCACATGCTTGGATGTCACCTAAAATGGGTTTGATATATGTTGAGAATATTCGTAAAGCATTGGTTGAAAATGACCCAGAAAATGCAGAAACTTATAATAAAAATGCCGCGACTTACAGCCAAAAATTAAATGATTTACACGCCCCGTTTAAAGCCAAATTTGATGGCATAGCCGATGATAAAAAATGGCTTGTCACCTCTGAAGGTGCGTTTAGTTATTTAACCCGCGATTATGGCCTTAAGCAACTTTTCCTATGGCCAATTAATGCCGACCAACAAGGTACGCCGCAACAAGTGCGCCATGTTATTGATCAAGTTCGTGAAAACAAGATTAATGTTATTTTTAGCGAAAGCACTATTTCGGACAAACCTGCTAAACAGGTTGCTAAAGAAACAAATGCAAAATATGGCGGTATTTTATATGTGGATAGCCTAAGCAAAGTTGATGGCCCAGTGCCGACTTATATCGATCTGCTAAATGTAACCGTTCAAACAATTGTAACGGGTCTTGAGGATTCTAATTAATGTCTAACTTTAAGTTTAACCCATCGCTTGTTGTTGAAGATATTACGGTTACCTATGGCAATGGCCACACCGCTATTCATGATGCCTCGTTTAAACTGGGCGCAGGTACAATCTGCGCGCTTGTTGGGGTTAATGGCAGTGGTAAATCTACTTTGTTTAAATCTATTATGGGGTTTGTAAAGCCCGTTAAGGGCAATGTTACTTTATCTGGTATGCCCGTCAACAAAGCACTAAAGCAGAATATTGTATCTTATGTGCCGCAAGCTGAAGATGTGGATTGGAACTTTCCTGTTTTGGTAGAAGATGTGGTGATGATGGGGCGCTATGGGCATATGAATTTTATGCGCATACCCAGCAAAATAGACAAAGAAATGGTTACAATGGCGCTCGAAAAAGTAAAAATGAGCGATTTTACCAAGCGGCAAATTGGCGAACTTTCTGGCGGGCAAAAAAAACGGGTATTCTTAGCCCGCTCCCTTGC
>JABSRY010000712.1 GCA_013214985.1 Hyphomicrobiales bacterium | reverse complement strand
GTTTAAAATGTTTTTGTTATTGGACTCAGCGTAATAGCGCAGTAAAGTAATTTTTTTGGCTTTAAGATCTATTTTTATTTTGCTATGTTCTGCTTCTGAAAAACTGTTTTGAATTATAAATAATGCATCGCCAGCTTTTACATAATTACCTTCTTTAACTAAAATTTGGTTAATAATACCCCCTTCAAAATGTTGAACAATTTGATGGTCTAAAGCCGACACGACTTTACCCCCGCCCCGTGTAACCGTATCAATGCTACTGGTTGCTGCCCAAAAAACAAATGCGCCGACTGCGATGCAAATAATGAACAGCAACTTCGATTGAGATCTATTGGCAATGGTTTGACATTGGGGCATGGGGTTTAGTGTATTTAGATGGATAGATGTCATTATTTACCTTTTGCATTTTGATGAATTAGCCCGTCTCAAACAACCTTGAACCTTATTTTAGATATACACGACAATATCTTAAACCTTAGTAGGGGTGTTTAGAAACTACGCCGTTTCAATAGGTAAATTTATAAAGTGTTAAGGTTAATGATTTATATATATTTCTTAATAATAGTAATAAATTTCGCTGCCAAATAATGGCCTATTTTTAAATGGATAATGTACATGGACTCGATTGAGAGGAAAATCGCGAACCAAAACGAAGTCCAACATCGACCGCCTGTTGAGATTGGCTCCATTGAAGCCGTACAAACACCTGCACCAGCCAATGCAAATATTAGTGTAGAATATGCCTTTAGAATATTAGCCAAACATTGGAATGATATTCATTATGATACAGCAGCATTTGCTGATAAAAAATTTCAAACATTTGATTTAACGCCCGAAAATCTGAACATTCTTGCCGATGAACTGCATATTGAAACAGACATTAAGCACATAAAAATTAAGAAATTAAAAACAGGTGATTTCCCCTGTTTAATTATCTTAGAAGAAAACACATGCCTAATTATGACCAAGATATTGGATAAACGGCACGTAGAAATCAGCAATGGCGACAATGCTGAAAAAATCAGAATAACCGAACTACAAAAACTAAGTGATGGGCATATTATATTATTGCGCCCAACCAGCGAAGCATCTGAGCAAACTGGCAATAAAACGGCGAGTAAACCAAAAAGTTATAATGTTTTTTCGGCGGTTTTGGCCAATATATTAAGCAAGCACAAAAAACATTTATCACAAATGATGGTCGCGGCGATTATCAGCAATTTAATGTTGGTGGCATTGCCATTATTCATCATGTCTATATATGATCGGATTATTCCGCACTTAGCGTTTGAGACATTATGGGTATTGTCTATTGGGGTTATGATTGCCTTATCCATTGATTTTTTTATGAAATTACTACGTCAAAACCTTACGGATGCAATTGGCCTAGAAACCAGCGTAAAATTACAAAGTAAGCTTTTTAAACATTTATCGCGGTTGAAATTTAAGGATGTACCTGATAATGCGGGTGGGCTATCCCATTCAACTGCTGAATTTGATAATATTAGCCAACTTGTGCCGCAAATTTTAGTAGCGATATTTATTGATTTACCGTTTTTTATTATTATATTATTATTGCTTTACCACCTTGGCAAGGCGGTCATCATTGCGCCACTCGCGACCGTGGTGACGAGTAGTCCTTTGGTGAGGCATAGCTTCATCGTGTTCCTCCTGGTTGGGACGTTGCTGTTCGAGGGGTCGGCGTGATCAAGGCC
>JABSRY010000711.1 GCA_013214985.1 Hyphomicrobiales bacterium | reverse complement strand
ATATAACATAAATTGAAAGCATTGGCCGCCTACAGCTCATCATGCCATCTCCTTAAATAATTATTTTACTTGCCATTGGCTTGGTAAATTATTACTATCCACTTGGCTTGAATTAAATATATAGCCAAGTGGATAGATATGTCAATAAGGAATATAATTTTGCCCCGAACAAGAAAAGTAATGCCCGAAACCGCCATACAAAACGCCATGAAATTATTTTGGGAGTCAGGCTTTAACAGCACAAGCACACGGCAAATAGAAACTAAAACAGGCATTACCCGCTTTACATTACAAAAAACCTATGGCGGCAAAAAACAATTGTTCTTAGAAGCATTAGATCTATATTTGGATATTTTTAAGAATAACAATAGCCTAAACTTAACAAATGCAAACCTCGATACCATCATAACTTGGTTCGAAGCCAGGTCAGAACCTAACCACGTCTTTGAGACCAGTTGTTTTGGCTGCTTATTGCTAAACTCAGCAGTAGAATTTGGCGGGAAAGATGCGCATATCAACAAACGCGTAAACCGCTTCTATACGCAGCTAAGGTCGGGCTTTTACAATACGCTAAACACAGCGCAGCAAAATGGTAATATGGCCGATAACATAGACATAAATGCAATGAGTGAAATATTATTAAGCGCAGCAATTGGCCAGAATATTATAATCAGGTCAGCAAATAACAACAAAGCTGGTAAAAAAACTGCTAATTCAATTAGAAGTCTAATAAACTCTTGGCAATCTAAACCAATAATTAATACCAAGTAAAACTTGGTGGGCCCGGCAGGACTTGAACCTGCGACCGATCCGTTATGAGCGGATAGCTCTAACCAGCTGAGCTACAGGCCCTTATCAATAGACAAGTTCGTCTTCTATAAAGCAGTTTTAACGCTTTGCACAGCCATCAAATAAAAAAAACTGTTTAAATCACAATAAATTCAAACTACAGTCATTTTATTGTCAAATTCTTGTTATTATATATAAATATTCAAATTCCAAATAAGGGCAAAAAATGTATTTAAAACAAATTACTAAACTCGCAACCGCCTTAGCAATGGTCATATCTGTTGCCATACCAGCTTTTGCACAATCAATATCAATTCAAGGCAAAGGCATTATTATTAGCGCGCCCGATATTGCCTATATTTCCATCGGTGTTAGTAGCAATGCAGCAACCGCGCGTATCGCGCTCGATAAAAACAATAAAGCAATGAATAATATCATTACGGCGCTTACCAAACAAAAAGTCGAATCAAAAGATTTTCAAACTTCAAATTTTTCGATCAACCCGCGTTATAACAATAACCGCGATAATAACCAATTGCCCGAGGTAATTGGCTATGAAGTGTTTAACACCCTAAGCATAACCATAAGAGATTTGCAAAGCTTGGGTCCAATATTAGATCAAGTTGTTGTTTCAGGTTCAAACCGCATTAACAATATTCGGTTTTCTATTGCCAACCCTGGGCCGCTTAAAGACAAAGCCCGCGCACTCGCAGCAAAAGATGCAAAACGCCGTGCCGAAATTTATGCAGCAACCCTTGGCTTTACACTCGGTAAAATCACCCGCATTACCGAAGGCCGCGCGACAACTAACCCGTTTAATGGTAATTTCCCAATGATGTCCGCAAGTAGAATGTCCATGGACAAAGGCAGTTCAACGCCCGTCGAAGCAGGCGAGCAAGCCGTTACCACTTCCGTAGATATCACGTGGGAA
>JABSRY010000710.1 GCA_013214985.1 Hyphomicrobiales bacterium | reverse complement strand
GGCCAAATGGTCAACGACAAGATTCAGAATTTGCTATGCCAACTTTAGGCTAGTGAATGCTCGGATTTATCTCCGTAGCAAACTAAATGCCGCTTTCACTTCCCCTGACAGCGGCATTTTTTTATTAAATAATATCTAACCATTTGCTACCGTTTTTGGCAGATTTAACGGCTTGTTCCACTATGTCGATACTGTGTTTTCCATCCGTTGCGGTTGGGAACCAAATTTTATTATTATCAATTTTTTCGCCCTTATTGTTTTGATAGATGGCTTTCGCGATTTGCATATATAGGTTGGCAAAAGCATCTAAAAAGCCTTCGGTATGGCCTGCTGTTACGCGAGAGGCGTTAAGAGATTGTTCGCACAGGCTTGGCATACCGCGCTCTAATATTTGGGTGGGTTGGTTGAGCGGTGTATAATATAACTGGTTTGGTTGTTCTTGTGACCATTTAAGGCTGCCATTTTCGCCAAATATTTTTATGGTTAGCCCATGCTGATTGCCTAAGGCGACGGCCGATGTCCACAAGCGCCCGACTATGCCATTATCCATTCTGTAATTAATCATGGCATCATCTTCTAATTTTCGACCTTCTACGCAAGACGCAAAATCGGCTGATAATTTTTGGATTTTTTGGCCTGTTACAAATGTAGCCATGTTTAGCGCGTGTATACCGCAATCAGTTAAAATTGAGGAATTACCTGCCAGTTTGGGATCGTAACGCCATCTAATTCTTGGGTTATCCATATCCGCCGCATCGCTATGATGACCATGTGCAAACTCACTCACAATAAGACGAATTTTACCCAATTGCCCAGATTGTACCATATGCCTTGCTTGTATGACCATTGGGTAACCTGTATAGCCATAATTTACTGCGCAAATAGTTTTGGTTTTTTGAGAAATTTCTACAATTTGGCGGGCTTCTTCTGACGTCATAGTTAGAGGTTTTTCACACATGACATGAAAACCATTTTCTAAAAACGCCTTGGTTATTTCAAAATGCGTAGAGTTGGGGGTGGCAATTGTGACCAGATCAATTTTGTCGGGTCTATTTTTTTCACCTTCAAGCATTTCTTGCCAACTTCCGTAGGCTCTATCTTCGGCAAGACCCAAATTTACGCCATATTTTTTGGCTTTTTCTGTATCGATATCCAATGCACCTGCCACAAAATTAAAATAATTGTCATGAGTTGAGGCAACCCGATGAGTTAAGCCGATTTGGCTGCCTTCTCCGCCGCCAATTAAACCCCAATTTAGCTTTTTCATGCTGTTTCTCCTTTAAATATATAGAATTATTTTAAACCTGCATCTGCTGCATATTGTTTTAAGGCTTTTAGACCCATATTTTGGTATTCAAATGGGTTTCTGACTTCTGGGTCTTGTTCTGCTTCAATAACAACCCAACCCTCATATTTGTTTTGGGCTGCGATTTTTAGAACCGAAGGAAAGTCTATACACCCTTCAGAATCACCTGGCACTGTAAACACGCCTGCTTTGACGCCCTCTAGAAAGCTCATGCGCTCTGTTAGCACTTTTTGCATAATTTCTTGCCTAATATTTTTGACATGTAGATGACCGATTCGGCTCATATATTTAGCAGCAATTACTGCAGGGTTTGAACCACCAAAATGGGCGTGGCCTGTGTCTAAAAGTAAGTCTAATTCGGCACCTGTATTATCCATTAACAAGTCGATTTCTTCGCTTGTTTGGACGATGGTGCCCA
>JABSRY010000071.1 GCA_013214985.1 Hyphomicrobiales bacterium | reverse complement strand
TGATAAATTATCTATTGCGCAAACAGCTTATTTAGCGGCTTTACCTAAGGCACCTAACAATTATCACCCGTTTAGAAACACTGAGCGTGCTATTACTCGGCGTAATTATGTTATAGGGCGGATGTTCCAAAACGGTTATATTGACCAAGAAAAAATGATAGAAGCCCAGAGCGAGCCGCTTAATGTAAACCCAAGGCCATTTGGTGCGCATATTTTTGCTGCAGAATATTTTGCCGAAGATGTTAGAAAAAAAGTTGCAGAATTATATGGCAATAAAAAAATATTACGCGGTGGTTTGTCGATCAGGACAACGCTAGACCCCAAATTACAAGCCGAAGCTAGAGAAAGCTTGGTAAAAGGTATGGTTGGCTATGATCGTAAATATGGCGGATGGCGCGGCCCCGTTACACGCATTAAGCTAACCGAAAACTGGGCAGAAGATTTAACCAAAATAGAGCGTCCGAACGACATTAAACCGTGGCGTTTGGCGGTTGTGCTTGAAGTTAACAAAAAAGTTGCCAAGATTGGCTTAAGGCCTAGTGTGGATAGGGCTAATAAAATTAGTGCGGTACGTGAGACTGGTTTAATCCCTTATGCTGAAGTTAAATGGGCACGGGCAAAGCTTAAAAAAGGGCTTGGAAAACGGCCAAAGTCGGTATCACAAGTATTAGAAGTTGGCGATGTTGTTTATGTTGAACAAACCACATCTAATATTGAAAACTATAAATTAAGGCAAATTCCGAAAATTTCTGGCGGAATGGTGGTGATGGACCCACATACAGGTCGTGTTCATGCGCTTGTTGGTGGTTTTTCATATAAGTTGAGCCAGTTTAACCGTGCATCACAAGCCAAAAGGCAACCTGGTTCGGCATTCAAACCGTTTGTTTATGCGGTAGCATTGGAGCAGGGCTATACGCCATCATCTTTGGTATTAGACGCGCCATATGAAAAGAAAATTAAAGGCCAAAGAAAAATTTGGAAGCCCCAAAACTATAGTAAAAGATTTTATGGGCCATCCACTTTAAGGCTTGGTATTGAGCGTTCTCGTAATGTAATGACGGTGCGTTTAGCCGAAGATATTGGCATGACGACTGTTTCAAAATATGCCAGAGATTTTGGAGTTTATGAGAATTTAAATCCATATCTATCGATGTCATTAGGTGCGGGTGAAACCACAGTTATGGATATGGTAACAGGCTATAGTGTTTTAGCCAATGGTGGTAAAAAAATTACACCCACCCTGATTGATAGAATTCAAGACCGATATGGCCGCACTATCTATAGGCATGATCAACGCGAATGCACAACTTGTTTTGCTGAAAAGTGGGCAGGGCAAGAAGAGCCAAAATTAATTGACCACCGTAAGCAAGTTATTGCAGCAACCACTGCTTATCAAATAACCAGCTTTTTGGAGGGGGTTGTTATTCGGGGTACAGCGCCCGTTGTTCGGAAATTAGGCAAGCCAGTTGCGGGTAAAACAGGCACTACAAATGATTATAAAGATGCGTGGTTTGTGGGCTATACGCCAGACTTGGTGGTTGGTGTATATTTAGGCTTTGATAGCCCCAAAAATATGGGCAGAAGCCAAACAGGTGGGCATTTAGCGGCGCCAGTATTTTTAGACTTTATGAAAAAAGCTCTAAAAGGCAAGCCCGCAATACCATTTAGGGTGCCTAATGGCCTCAATTTTTACCGTATTAATGGCAAAACAGGTGTTGCTGCCATGCCTGGCGATAAGAATATCATAACCGAAGCGTTTAAAGATGGCGCAGAACCGCCCGAAGAATTGGTTAATTTTGAGGATTCGATTGATAATTTTGATAGTTTAGAAAATTCGATTGATACGCTTGATTATTTTGATAGCGGAAATGGTTCTATAATTATATTGGATGATAAATTAGACTCACAAAGTTTAGATTTATCGCTTGATAGCGGTGCCATTTTCTAAATAAACATTTAAATACAAACAAGTTAAGAGACTATTATGCGTGCTGAAACAATAGCGATAATTGACGAAATTAAGCAGTCTATTGCACTGCTGAGGAGGCATCTTTAACTGGGATGTAGCAACAAGAAGAATGGATGAACTGAACGCAATGTCAGAAGACCCTGCGCTTTGGAATAACCCCGAAAACGCGCAAAACGTAATGCGCGAACGCCAGCTTTTAGAGGATAGTTTTAAGCAAATTATTGAATATGAAACCGCCATTAGTGACGGTGCAGAAATGATTGAACTTGCTGAACTAGAAGATGACCAAGATCTAATTGCAGAAATCGAAGGTAATTTAGCGCAAACACTCGTTGTTGCAGCTAAAGCACAATTAGACACTTTGCTTTCTGGAGAAGTAGATGCCAATAGCACATATTTAGAAATTCATGCAGGTGCTGGCGGTACGGAGAGCTGCGACTGGGCTTCTATGTTGTTTCGCATGTATGTTAGGTGGGCAGAAAAACGGGGTTATAAAGTAGATACGATTGAATATCAGGCTGGTGATGAAGCTGGCATTAAATCGGTTACTATTCATATTCAGGGGCATAATGCCCATGGTTGGTTAAAAACAGAATCGGGTGTGCATCGTTTAGTGCGTATTTCGCCGTTTGATTCAAATGCCAAACGCCATACTAGTTTTTCGTCTGTTTGGGTATACCCAGAAATTGATGACACTATTGATATTGATGTGCAGGATAAAGACGTTAGAATAGACACCTACAGAGCGAGTGGGGCAGGCGGGCAACATGTTAACAAAACAGACAGCGCGGTGCGTATTACGCATCTTGAAACCAATATCGTGGTTCAATGCCAAAATGATCGTTCTCAGCATAAAAACCGAGCCACAGCATGGAATATGTTGCGGGCAAGATTATATGAACATGAAATGAAAATACGCCAAGCTGAGGCGGATCAAACCGAAGCCTCTAAAACCGAAATTGGCTGGGGGCATCAAATTAGATCTTATGTTTTGCAACCTTATCAAATGGTAAAAGATCAGCGCACACAGGTTGAGTCTAGCAACCCTAGTGCCGTATTAGACGGCGATATTGACTTGTTCTTAGAAGCGTCATTAGCCAGTAAAATATCATCGGACGAAGTATAAAAAAAGACCGCGAAAAGCGGTCTTTTAATTTGAATTATTTATAATGATTATTCGCTGGTTACTTCGATTTTTTCAACGATAGGCTCATCGCGAGCCGCGAGCGATTTAATTAAAGCAGAGTTTACAGGCGCTTTAGTTCTACTGTCTGTAGCTAGTGGGTCTTCTGACCTTTTACAACTGCCTTCGAATTGGGCACCAGACTCGATAGATAATGTTTCGTGTAAAATGTCACCATTCAATATACAATCGGACGCTAGCAATATTTTGATACCGCGCACAACACCGCTAACGCGGCCATGAATTATTAATTCTTCTGATACGAGCTCACCCGTTATATTAGCACTATTTTTTACAATAATTTTTTGGGCGCGAACATCGCCTTCTACGGTGCCTTCTATAATAACTTCGCCGCTAGATACGATGCTGCCATTAACAACAATGTCGTTACCAATAAACGTAGCATCTGGACTATATTCAGGCGCTGCAACGGTTTTATCAAGACCAGATGGTGCTGCGTTAACATCCTTGCGTTTTGGAGGCAATGGCGCAATGCTCGATGGTTTACGCAATTGAGGTGGTGCCAAAGGTGCGGATCCGTTTCCTTGACCGTTTGAGCTTCTACCAGAATCACTTTTTTTATTAAACATGCTTTACTCCAAAAATTTCTATAGGAATAGAATTAGTACCCGTAGATAGAATATAATTTTTATCATAATTAGAGTCAATTAAATTGAGCGTAAAACTTAATAGATTATGATATAAAACCAAATTATTTCAAATTTCTAATTTTTGCTTCTAAAATCGCGCCAAATTCTACCGCTATAGTTGTTTTTTCTATTTCACCACGCATCGCGCCCGTGGACCTGATCTCAACATGGTTTGAGAATATTTTACCATCGACCCGACCTTCTATGATTAAGGTTTCAGACGTAATATCGCCAGCACAAATTCCATATACGCCAATGGTGATTTTCTCGGCTTTAATATTGCCAACCAACGTACCATAAATGATTATAATATTGTCTGAAGTTATATTCCCCTCGAATTTTGTGCCAGCATTAATCAATGTCGGCGTTAACTCAGAGGGTGAAATCCGCGTGGATTTGTTGAGTTTAGTATCAATGTTTCTAATTATATTCATGACTATTTATCGCATTTGGTTATATTCTTTTTGAAGCCTATATAACGATAGAGGGTATAATATAAAAACGATAAGTTAACTTATAATTAACAATTAAGGTAAACTTGTCTAGACCTTTGGCGAGGTAACCTATTTTATAGAAGAAATTTTCGCATTGATTTTTGCGCCAGTATCGACAGAAATGGTCTTTTTTTGAATAGAACCACTAATAGTTGCGGACGATTTAACATCGACATGATTTGCTACAATATCGCCATCAAATTGACCAGAAATAACTGCAATATTGGAATTAACCTTGCCTTTGCAACTTGCATTATTTTCAATTATTACTGTTTTGGCGTTAATATCACCCAACACAGTGCCTTGAATATTAAGCACAGAACCAGAAATAATGTTGCCTTCTATCAGAGTGTTAGCATGTATAAGAGTAGCTTTATTTGTGCCGGTAGAAGCACCTACTGGTGATGATAAATTGTTATTCATTCTGTGCCTTCATTCTTAATATTTAATATTTCTAACAAAACTGAATAGCCAGTATATACGTAGCATATACATATTACAATAATTGATATTAGAAGATATATTTTTTACACTGCTTTAATCTTTTATGCTGCTTTAGTCAAAGAGACTTAAGTTTTATTAACACGTTATTCACATGATCTTTAACTCTGACCTTTGTCCAACAGTCGATTATTTGCCCATCTTCGCTAATTAAAAAGGTAGAACGAACAATACCCATATATTCTTTGCCGTAATTTTTTTTCATCTTCCAAACACCATAAGCATTTAAAACATCGTGATTTTCGTCTGATCCCAGCGTAACCGTTAGCTGATGTTTGTTTCTAAAATTTTCATGTTTTTTAATACTATCGGCCGATATGCCGACTATTTCACAATTTTCTAATTTAAATGCATCAAGTGATTCTGAAAATTCGCAAGCTTCAGTAGTGCAGCCTGGTGTATTATCTTTAGGGTAGAAAAATAGAACCAATTTTTTACCCTTAAAGTCCGATAAGCTAATGTCGCCCTTTGTATCGGTCGTTAGGGTGAAATCAGGTGCTTGATCACCAATTTTTAGCGTATCGCTCATGTATAACCTTTTAAACGGGTTTGATAAGAATGTGTTTTTTCTTACCGATAGAAAGCTTAATGACATTTTGATCGTTTAAATGATCTGGGGTTAAGATTAACCGCTCGTCGCTAATTTGTTTATCGTTTATTTTTGCAGCACCGCCTTTAATGTGGCGGCGTGCCTCGCCGTTGGATGATGCGAAACCAGCATTAACCAATGCAGATAACAAGCCTAGGCCAGCTTCTAATTCGGTTTTAGCAACTTCAATTGTTGGTAAATCGGCACTTAGACCAGCTGTTTCAAAAGTAATACGTGCGGTTTCTGCGGCTTTTAGTGCGGCTTCCTCGCCGCGAGCTAATTTAGTAACCTCGGTGGCTAAAAGCTTTTTAACATCGTTTAACGCAGCGCCTTCGGCTTTTTCTAGCTTTTCAATTTCGGCAATTGGTAGTTCGGTAAACATACGTAAAAAGCGGCCCACATCGGCATCTTCCGTATTGCGCCAATATTGCCAATAATCATATGAAGGTAGTTTTGCTTCGTTAAGCCAAACTGCATTGCCTTCAGATTTGCCCATTTTTTGACCAGATGCGGTTTCTAGCAAGGGGGTTGTTAAGGCAAATACTTCTTTTCGGTCGACACGGCGGGTTAATTCTACACCATTAATAATATTGCCCCATTGGTCGGAGCCACCAATTTGTAGATCACAATTATAACGGCGGCTTAGTTCTAAGAAATCATAACCTTGTAAGATCATGTAATTAAATTCTAAGAAACTTAAATGCTGATCTCTATCCATGCGTAATTTGACACTGTCAAAAGAAAGCATACGGTTGACTGAAAAATGCACGCCATAATCGCGTAAAAATTCCATATAATTTAGATCACACAACCAATCGGCATTATTGACCATAACTGCCAAAGGGTCATTTGGGTTGTTTTCATCACCAAATTCTAAAAATTGTGCAAATATAGATTTTATGCCGACTAAATTTTTATTGATGTCATCAATCGTTAGCATTGGCCGATCGGTCGCCTTAAACGACGGGTCACCAACCATAGATGTGCCACCGCCCATAAGTGCGATGGGTCTATGCCCAGTTTTTTGCATGATACGCAATACCATAATCATGGTCAGTGAACCAACATGCAAGCTGTCTGCCGTGCCATCAAAACCAATATAACCTGTAATAGGGCCTTCTAAAGCGCGTTTATCTAACTCTTCTGGTTTTGAGATTTGCTTAATAAAACCGCGTTCTTCAAGCGTTTTTAGCAGCTCGGATTTATATTGTGACATTCTGATACACTCGAATTTATAATTATTTTTTATTGCGTGTAAGCATTCTGTGGTCGATATAGCTACCGACATTATCAATCAGCTCTTCTACATGGCCGTCAAAGAAATGGTTAGCCCCTTCGATAACTTGGTGATCGATAATGATGCCTTTTTGGGTTTTTAATTTCTCGACCAATTTGACTGTGCTCTCGGCCGGTGCAACGCGGTCAGAATCGCCATTAATCATTAGGCCAGATGAAGGACAAGGTGCTAAAAAGCTAAAGTCATATACATTGGCTTGCGGTGCAACTGTGATAAAACCCTCAACTTCGGGGCGGCGCATTAACAATTGCATACCAATCCACGAGCCGAATGAAAAACCTGAAATCCAACTTGCTGAACTGTCTGGGTTTTGTGTTTGTAACCAATCAAGCGCTGCTGCGGCATCTGATAATTCGCCAAAGCCATCATCAAAATTGCCATGAGAGCGGCCAACGCCCCTAAAGTTAAAGCGCAAAACCGAAAAGCCGCGATCTTTAAACGTATAGAAAAGTTGATAAACAATTTGGTTATTCATCGTTCCGCCAAATTGTGGATGCGGGTGCAAAATAATAGCAACGGGTGCATTTGCAGATGGATTATGATGATAACGACCTTCTAGGCGACCAGATGGTCCATTAAAAACAACTTCAGGCATAAATATTCACTCTTAGTTTGGTTCAAATCCACTAGTACAAAAAATATGATAAAATATCCCCCAAATAAAAATAGTTTTCAAGTTTTATACTTGACCTTTTTAGTAGGGTTTACTAAATCTATACAGACAACTTGGAAACTTTCTAGATTAGATCGTTATTGCTGCACAGTCTGTTTAAACAATTAGCAGGGGTGATTGCAAGAAAAAGCCGCATATTTGATTAATTTTATTCATTTAATATGTGTTTTGATCGGTTTTTGCGTAAAAATTTAGAAAATTGATAAAGATTAATGGCATGAAACTTAGCACGCGCGGACAATATGCAGTAATGGCGATGGTCGACTTGGCCAAGCATAATAATAACAATCAGCCAATGAGCTTATCGTCTATCGCGGTACGCCAAGATATATCTTTGCCATATTTAGAGCAATTATTTGGCAAATTACGCCGAGCTGGTTTGGTTATAAGTGTGCGAGGTGCACAAGGCGGTTATTATTTGGCCGATGTTGCACAAAAAATTAAACTATCGCAAATTATTGATGCGGCAGATGAGGAAATTAGCATTACGCGTTGCAAAAGTGCCGAAGGTTTGGGTTGTACTAAAGCGGGTGTGTGCCATACACATAACCTATGGCAAGCATTAGCAGACCATATTGAAAGTTTTTTACAAAATGTTAATTTGCAAGACTTGCTCGATAAAAAATCGTTAAATGGTCTTTTTCAGTTAAGTGACATGTCACCAAAAGTTGGGCATGCCAACATCGACAATGTTAGAGTTTGAGGTGGGTATGAAAAAGCAACGCATTTATTTGGATTATAACGCCACCGCGCCCGTTAGGGATAGTGTAAAGGCTGCCATGGTTGCGGCACTTAATACCGTGGGTAATGCGTCTTCTATTCACCAAGAAGGGCGTAAAGCACGTGGTTTAATAGAGACTGCGCGTGAGCAATTGGCAACGCTTATTAATTGTCAAACCAAAGAAATCACCTTCACATCGGGTGGAACAGAAGCTAATAACTTGGTCTTAGCCAGTGATTTAGGTGCGTTGGGTAGAAAGCAGCCATTAGCCGCAACTTTATTGAGCGCGGTTGAGCATCCGTCTTTAATAAAAGCCTTGGAAATTAGCAAAAGGCCTATTGAGTTTATTAAAGTCGATAAAAATGGTATAATAGATTTAGAAAACTTAGAAGAATTGCTTAAAGTTTGGCAAAAAAAATCAGACTTGGCGGTTTTAGTATCGGTAATGTTGGTGAATAATGAAACAGGTATTATACAACCTATCGATAAAATTAGTGCATTGGTGCATAAATATGGTGCGTTTTTACATGTGGATGCCATCCAAGCCTTAGGTAAGGTTGAAATAGATTTTGCCACAATGAATGTTGATCTAATGTCATTAACCAGCCAAAAAATTGGCG
>JABSRY010000709.1 GCA_013214985.1 Hyphomicrobiales bacterium | reverse complement strand
ATAAAGTAAATTTACAATGTCACTATCGGTATAGGCGAGTTAATACAAAGTGCAGTAGCTGCCAGGTGGAAAATTTTATTAGGCTATCATTCAGTCAATACGGATCAATCAATGTAATTGAAATTGTGTTGTCGGACAATCAATTATTGGCAATTATTGCCAAAAATTGGTGTTTTGACAACACAGTTTCTTTGGATCTCTTTTTATTATGTTAATTGGTCCCAATTATTGGCAATAATTGTTTCATCAATTCAATTTTTCCAACCCCTGCTCATAGCCATTCAATAAAAGGAAATCTAATTCTATTTTCCATTCATTTCAATTTAGTGGGCATGACCTAATATTTAGCTTTCGCCATGTAGGGAGCTAAATCTTTATCACCACGACCAGATAGGTTTACTAGATAAATAGTTTCTGTCGTGACTGATTCTGCCATTTTTAAAGCTTGTGCAAGGGCATGAGCTGATTCAAGTGCAGGTATAATTCCCTCTTTTTTTGCTAATTCTTGAAATGCAGCTAACGCCTCATCATCATTAATGGCGACATATTGTGCTCGACCGGTATCTTTTAAGAATGCATGTTGTGGGCCTACCGCAGGGTAGTCAAGACCAGCAGATACAGAGTAAGACTCTTGAATTTGGCCATGCTTATCTTGCATTATATAAGTGTAGTTTCCATGCAACATGCCCTTTGTACCGGCTACAAGCGTTGCACCATGCTGATCGGTTTCAATACCCTTACCACCGGCTTCAACGCCGATAAGTTTGACACCTTCTTCATGAATAAAGTCGTGGAACATGCCAATGGCATTGGAGCCACCACCGACTGCGGCAATAACATAATCAGGTAAACGACCTTCCTCTTCATAAAACTGTGCTTTTGCCTCTTCACCAATCATTTTTTGAAATTCCCTAACTATGGTCGGGAATGGGTGAGGGCCAGCGGCAGTACCTAATAAGTAGTGAGCATTTTCATAATTTGCCGACCAATCTCTAAGCGCTTCATTAACGGCATCTTTTAACGTGCCAGAGCCAGCCGTTACCGGAATCACTTCTGCGCCCATTAATTCCATGCGAAAAACATTGGGCTGTTGTCGCGCACAATCCACAGCACCCATATAAATTTTACATTTTAAGCCTAGTAATGAACAGGCAATCGCGGTGGCAACACCATGTTGGCCAGCGCCAGTTTCAGCGATTATTTCAGTTTTACCCATGCGTTTAGCGAGCAGTGCCTGTCCTAACACTTGGTTAGTTTTATGAGCGCCGCCGTGCAATAGATCCTCACGCTTTAAATAAATTTTAGCTAGCGGATTTTTTACAATATTTCGACAACAAGTTAATGGTGTAGGTCGTCCGGCATATTTGGTTAATAAGTTATTGAACTCGTTTAAAAAGGCTTCATCGGTTTGTGACTCAATAAATGCTTGTTCTAATTGCTCTAAGGCAGGTACCAATAATTCACCGACGAACATACCGCCAAATTCACCGAAATAAGCAGGTAAGGTTTTTTTAGTTTTTGGTGTTTCTTGATTTGTATTTTGTTCTGTCATTTTCTTTATTCCTAATGCTTTATACACACTTTGTGTGTTTGCTATGACTAATATAGTGTCTAATAGTGTCTAATGGCGGCGAAAACTTGTTGAAGCTTTTCACGGCTTTTTACGCCAGGGCTTGTTTCATCTCCGGAGTTGAGTTCCAAACCAATTAAATCTTATGCTGTTTTC
>JABSRY010000708.1 GCA_013214985.1 Hyphomicrobiales bacterium | reverse complement strand
AATAAAAATCAGCATGGATGGTAAAGGGCGTGCTCTGGACAACATATTTGTTGAACGTTTATGGCGTTCAGTGAAGTATGAATGGGTCTATCTAGTCGCTGTCGCGTAATGCTATGAAAGATAGGGTCAATCCGTTAAAATAATGTTAATTTCTAAATAACAATATTAAAAAAGAGAGACCCCACGATGAGTATCTGTGATTCTGGAGTAGGAAGCAAGGTGTGTGGCAGAAATGTGTTGATTACTGTACCAAAAAAACATCCATTTATCATGCTTTGCAATCAACTACCATGGGAGAAAATGCTAAGTATCATCCTTGATGACCTCAAAAATTCCACACCATCGAAAAGATGGTTCTGTGGTCGAAAATTAAAAGTTCGCATACATCTTGGTGCTTATATTCTACAACAAATGAATAATTTAACTGATCGAAAAACTGAAGCAGCAATTAAAGAAAATGCTGTCTATCAAATATTTTGTGGTCAAAGTATAGTGGAAAATTGGCATTGCCCAGATCATACAAAAATAGAATCCTTTAGATCAAGGTTGAAGCCAGAAACTCAGGAACAACTTGCTAATCTAATATGTCAGCATGCAGTTAAACTGGGTATTGCAGTACCTAATGATCTTGATGTAGACTCTACGATTCAAGAAGCTAATATGACTTACCCCACGGATGCAAAAATGTTACGAAAATTAAGTGGTATTGCATCAACAGTATCAAAAGGTATAAAAGGACTTATCACAAAGAGCAAACAAAAGACAATGGATTTAACTGTTGATATAAAAACAATTGCTTCTAAGGCAAAGGCTTACTTTTTTATGCCGAAGAAGACAAATAATACAGAGAAATCAACAGTGTTGTCAGAATTATGGTCTGCAGTATCTGAACCTGTCCTTCGAATTATTAGTGCTTGCAAAGACATTTCTCAGAAGGCTCAAGAAAAATTGTCATGGAATATTAAACGTGCGATAGACCAATTGTTAGCACATGGCAAATCATATTTAGCATCAGCAAAGATATTTATTGAGACAGGAAAGGCAGAGAATAACAAACGACTTTCATTTCATGTGGATGCGGTTTCATGCTTCAATAAAAAGAAGGACCATAAAAAATATGAATTTGGCCGATGCATCCAATTGGGAAGAATATCGGGTAACTTTATGTTTGTGAAAAAAAGTGAAAATGTTCGGATGGATGATAAAAAATCATTTATACCGATAATTGACGAGCATGCAAAACTTTTCGGTAAAAACAAGTTGAATTCAGTTGCAACTGATAAAGGTTATTACAGCAAGAAGAATGTGAAATATTTGATTAAGAAAAATGTCAAAGAAATTGGCATTCAGGTTCCTGGTAACACTAATGATAAGAATATTACGTTATCAGATGATAAATCAGAAGCATTAAGAAATCGACGCGCTGGGATTGAACCACTTATTGGACACATAAAACAGGGTGGTCAACTTGGTAGGAGTCGAATGAAAAATGACGATAGTGTGGAATCATCCGCTTATGCATCTGTCTTTGGTTTTAACCTGAGACAAACAATGAATGCATTGATTTTTAAAGAAAAGGAGAAAACTGTTATGCTTTAATTACGCGACAGCGACTACTTAAAAAATGAATCTTCATGCGCTGAGAGCCAAGCTATGACGCATCATAATTAACCTATACCGTATATACTAAGAGGCGGCAATAATGACACCTGAGACAATGTTTGAAAAA
>JABSRY010000707.1 GCA_013214985.1 Hyphomicrobiales bacterium | reverse complement strand
TTCTCTTTGGCTGTGAGTTTTAAAAAATGATTGGGTAACTCGAACGAAACACCAATATGCTCGTAAAAACTCTTACTCCAAGCCGATAATTCTTTACCCATAATTTGGATATTGCCCTGATAGCTTTTTAACATGCCAATAAGAATATTCTGCGTGGTGGATTTGCCAGCACCAGATGCCCCAAAAAACCGACAATTTCGGCTTTAGCAATTTCAAAACTTAACCCTGTTAGCGTTGGGGTATCAGAATTGGGATATGTAAAATTTAAATTTTTTACCTTAATCATATCACTGCTTTCAACTGTCAAATTTATAGGTAGTTTGTTGTTGGAATTGTTTAAGCCCTGCATCAAATAGTTGCCTTAAAATGGCCTTGCCTGCATCGCTATTACCACCATCTTTTGGGGTTAATGCTCTATCCATAATTTCGGCAATGGTTTTTATGACTTCTTCTGCGGGCGGAATATCGTCTTTATGCATAACTTGCTCCATTGCAACTAAGCCATAAGATAGAATATTCATAACATGGGCGGTGGTTACTGGCTCCAAATCCTTGCGAATACAGCCTGCTTGTTGCATTAATGTGATGAATTCATGCTTGGTACCCGCATGGTTGCGGTCTTTAAATATATTGTTTGGCTTGTGTAAATAACGGCCAAATAAATGGTTGTCTTGGCGCAGCATGCTAGTAATAAATTTATTATCGTTCATTGCATAAAGCATATTAATGTAAATGCGCGCCATTGTGCCACCTTGTGGGTCGGCCTCAACATGCGCCATCCATTCATGACCAAATCTAGTAATTTGTATAATCAACAATGCTTCAAAAAGCTTGTCTTTGCTTTTGAAATTAAGGTATATAGCACCCTTGCTGATGCCTGCTCGTTTGGCAATATCGGCAATTGAGGTTTTGTCATACCCATATTGGGTAAATAAATGCGTGGCTGCATTTAGAATAGCGGTTTCGCGTGCGGTTGATTTGTTAAGTTGAATGTTCATTATGACTGTTTGACCAATTTAGTATTTTTGGTCAAAATAGGCTGTTTAGTTTCGATAGTCAAATCAATTTAAACTTTATTGGTTATGCAAAAGTTTGCTATATTTGGCAGGGCTGTTGCCAACTAATTGTTTAAAATCTTTTATAAAATGCGCTTGATCAAAATAACCTAATTCTAAAGCGAGTTCGCTCCAGTTAAATTCTTGTGCGGGTGCAAGCGCATCCAAAGCGTCGTGTATACGGTAACGGTTTATAATCCACTTGGCATTTATACCAATATATTTGCTGAACAAACGTTGTATCTGGCGCTCATCTAGGTCAAATAAATTTGAAATATCTTTGACTTTACGAATGTTTTTGTTGGTCTCTATTTGTTTGACAAGATGGTTTAGCCTAATGATATGATCGTCAATAGACGGAATATTATCGAATATCTCCTGCTCGATTTTTTGAATTTTATCCTGATGATTTTTAAGATCAAGTATAGTTTTTTCAAATGGTTTTACATCAATTTTAAAAATATTCTTAATATTAATAGTCTGATTGGTTATTTCGGGCATGCGCATAATTGCTTGTTTTGCAAAGGGTTGAAACCCTGCTGGGGTGAATTTTGTACCTACAATATTACCACGGCCACTAAGCTTATGTTGGTAGATGTTTTGCTGAATGCCATTGAACGTAGAGTTGTTTTTTAAAAAAGTTAAATGGCATGAGGGGTGCGGAATAACTTGTTGAGT
>JABSRY010000706.1 GCA_013214985.1 Hyphomicrobiales bacterium | reverse complement strand
AACACCCATAATTCGTCTTGGTTAATATTCTCTAACCCATGTTCTTCGCCAAAAATCCCATGTTTAGTGAAGTGTGTGTTAATGTGAGAGCGCATTAACATTTCCACCTCACGATCCGCAATAGTAACGGGAGAACTATCGGCCTTATTATCTATTTTTAACGGTTTTCGAAAATACTTCATGGTGTGTTGACGCGCAATATCGGCCAATTGCAACGCAAACTGTATTCTCTTTTCAAGAAATTTTTTATTTATTTGGCTCAGTATTTTTTGTTGTTTCACAAGTGACCTCCTAATTTTATTATTAGATTAAACGAAAATTTAATATACACAAAAATCCAATTTTGCAATTTTATCCACATTTCGAGTATTCCATACAAAGTAAAATTAGTAAATGGTAAAGTCTCACTTTTGTTTTTTTCAGGCAAAAATCATGGTGAAACGCCATGAGAATTACTCAAACAAATCTCACTATTTTCACTATTTAGTGTTGGTTATTATGTACTGCCCAAACGGCTTATTTAGCTAAGCTAATTGTTTGTAGTCCAGCAGCTTTAAGGTCAGCAATTTTTTTGCCGTCAACTGCTATACCGGTGATCAACAGGTCAATTTCAGTGCAGCTTCTGCACTGTACACGGCTTACTTCGCCAACTTTGCTATGATCTGCCAATATTACAACTTTTTTTGCATTCTGAGCCATTGCCCGAGCAAGCTCTGCTTCGTGTAATTCAAAATATGCGGCACCCTGCTCGGGGCATATTGACACTGGGCTTAAAAATGCAATGTCGACTTGAAAACGGCCAATTTCTGACAAGGTTAGTTCACCATAAGTACCAGGGACATCGCTAATCAACTGCCCTCCAACCAATATTATTTTAGACTTACTTCGTGCGCCATATAAACTTGTCGCAATATCAATAGAGTTCGTAATAATAAGCAATTCTGGCAGTTTTTTCAACTCTTCAGCAAAAAAATTATTAGTTGTCCCTGCATCCAAAAATATACTTTGATTTGGTTGAACTAGGTTTGCTGCGACTTTTGCAATAGACCGTTTTTCTTTTTGATTTGAATTTTTGCGTTGTAAAAACGGCTCTTCATTGATGCTTTTTGCAAGCATCACGCCACCATGAATACGATTAACACTGCCTTCAGATTCTAGCAATAAAAGGTCGCGGCGTATGGTCTCACGCGAAACAACGAACTCCTCGGCAAGTTCATCAGTGGAGATTTGTTTTTGCTGTTTTAGTATTGCTAAAATTTTTTTATGACGTGTTGCGGCCCACATAATTCCATGCTTTTTGAATTTCTATCTTACGCTTATACACGGCGCATTGTTTTGCTTCAAGGCGAATATAACATTTGTTTTGCCAAGACGAATAGTTATTAATTTTAAATTAGCCCTTGATTTATGGAGATTTTTGTGGATAAAATTGCAATATTGGATATTTGTGTGTTTTAAAGCCTAGTTAGTTAAACTGCACAAATTTTCTAGTATGATATTAAGCAATAAGACAATCAATTGACGGTTTAAATTCATTCTAGCCACTTTTAAAAAGCATCATTTAAGAATGCTATACTAAATTTGAAATAACAAAAATTAGAATTGAAATATATTCGCTAAAAATGGACGAAGAAACCATACACAGAATATTTTTTTAAAGGCACTATACTCTGAGTCTTTGAAACTCCGAATATTGTGTTGACGTTTTGATTTAAATAGATTCTCTATTGATTATGATA
>JABSRY010000705.1 GCA_013214985.1 Hyphomicrobiales bacterium | reverse complement strand
AAATGAGCAACGTATCGCTGAATATTTTCATGTAAAACAATCTGCCATAAAAATAGGAAACATACCCGCTGGTGAAGCACTTGTAACATACTACAAAACTGTAATTGGGCAATTTGCTGCGCCAGAATATCGGGGTGTTGAATTGTTACATTTAGACCCAGTTAAACTTGCGAAAACGATAAAGCCGAATGCAACCGAGGTTAAAGAGCTCTACGAATTATCGAAGGATTCGTATAACCGTGCTGAAACACGCGAGATTTCTCAAATTATTTACCCAAATATGGAAGCTGCCCAAGCTGCATATGAGCAGAGTTTAAAGGGCACTACATTTGCCGAACTTTTAGCCGAACAAAATATTGATGTTGCCAATGCAACGTTAGGTGTGTTTGCTAAAGACGGTTTACCTAATAAAAAAATGGCCGATGTTGTATTTGACTTAGATATTAATAAGATAAGTATGCCTGTTGATATTGGTTTGGGTATTGTTTTACTTAGTGTTTCTAATATCACACCTGCGGATATAAAAACATTTGATGATGTAAAGCAAATTATTGAAGATAAAGAATCGTTACGCCTTGCTATCGATAAAATTTATGAATTACGTGATGATGTTGAAGATGAAATAGCAAGTGGTGCTACTTTTAAAGAAGTTGCTGACAAATTATCTATCGACCTAACGATCATTAGTACGCTTAACAACCAACTACAAGATATTGAAGGTGGTAAAGTTTCAATTCCTGCTGTAAACGGTTTAGCGCAATCTATTTTCACTAGTGAAATTGACCTTGATAATGACCCGCTAGATACAATATCTGGCGGTTTAATTTGGTTTAGAGTTGTAAATATAATCGAAACACGTGACAAAAAATTGACTGAAGTAAAAGACGATGTTACCGCACTCTGGCAAAGCACAGAAACGGATAAAGCACTGCTTGCGAAAGCTAAAGAGCTTAGCAAAAAAGGTGGTGATATTGATGCATTGTCAAACACATTTGCTGATGCCATCAAAACAACAACAGAACTTAAACGCGGTGACCTAAATGTGGACTTTTCTGCCCAGGCTATTAAGGCTTTATTTTCTGTAAAACAAGGCGAATACACTTATATTGCTGGCAATGTTAATGACGAAAAATCATATATCGTTATGCAATTAAAGGAAATTATCGCACCCAATAATCAAGATGTTGACAATATTAACAATCAAATTAGACAAGCAATGGCACCCAATTTGGCCGCAACGCTTATCGAAAGTTATGTTGAAAACAACAAGCAGGTATATGGCACCGCTATCAACCAACCTTTGATTGACCGCATAGTAGGTGAACAGCCTCAATATTAGTGAATAAGGCTATTTTGATGAGAATTACTCCAAGTCTAGATGAATTTTCGGAAGTTTATAATAACAAGCAACCGCAACTGGTATATACACGCCATATTGCGGATTTAGAAACACCAATTTCTGCGTTGCAAAAGCTTACAGCTGGTAAAAGCAACTGCATGTTACTTGAGACTGTAAATAGGGGCACTTTTAAAGACCGATATTCGATGGTTGGTATGGAGCCCGATATTATATGGCGCGCAAATGGCAACTTGTCTGAAATCAACCGAAATGCGCTTAATCAAAATAAGGAATTTGTAGCACAGGATGGTAATACGTTAGACAATTTACGCGCGCTGCTTGCCGAATCTAAAATTGATATACCCGAAGACATTCCCCCGATGATGGGCATATATGGCTATA
>JABSRY010000704.1 GCA_013214985.1 Hyphomicrobiales bacterium | reverse complement strand
ACACTGCCGCATCATTGGACGGCCTGCACGCTTTTTGGCATTAAAGCGCTTTGTTGATTATGCATTAAGCAAACAAGATGTTTGGTTTGCTAGACGTATTGATATCGCAGACCATTGGCGTATGCACCACCCTTATATGAGTAAAAACAATGGCATGAGTGAAAAATAATGATAAAACTTACCCCACAGAAACTAATGCAAGATGCTTTTAAGCCTTTTGGTAATGTTATAGAAATGGATGAAGATAGCTCGTTTTTAATTAATGAAGGGACGACGAGGCGTTACCACGCTTTGGCAAATGTTGATGTTGACGCGCAATCTGGGCAAGCAATAATTTCGATTTTCAAATCGCAAAGACGCAGTGCGCCAATTGCTATAACCATGATGGAAAAGCACCCTTTGGGCAGTCAGGCGTTTTTACCTGCTGAGGCTCATGATTGGTTAGTGGTGGTTGCAACGGGCGATTTACCATCGGCTGAAACTTGCATTGCATTTATTGCCAAGGGTAATCAGGGGGTTCAATATGCTAAGAATGTTTGGCATCACCCGCTTTTACCACTGGTTGAGCTACAAAATTTTTGGATTGTTGATCGGTTTGGCGAGGGAGACAACCTTGTTGAGTTTTATTTTGAAAATGAGACAGCAGTCATTGATACTTTATTATAAATAATTGTGTTTTTAAATTACTTACCCATATAGATTATGGGCATTAGGCAATATGCGACCTTTAATGCTTGGTGAAACTGAAATATTGTATTAGACATTTAGTATTTTAAACAGGTGAAATTATGAATCAGCCATTAGAAATATTACAACAAAAATATGGCTTTGATGCGTTTCGAGGGCAGCAAGCTGATGTAATTTCGCATGTTATTGATGGTGGTAGTGCCTTTGTACTTATGCCAACGGGCAGTGGTAAATCGCTTTGTTATCAAATTCCTGCGCTTTGTCGCGATGGGGTTGCGATTGTCGTATCGCCGCTCATTGCTTTGATGCAAGACCAAATTGACGCGCTTGCTCAACTTGAAATATCGGCTGGGGCTATAAATTCTACATTAACGGCATCTGAAGCATCTGCAATACGCGAACAAGCGTTAAACGGGTCGCTTGATTTGCTTTATGTCGCGCCTGAACGGCTTGTTATGCCTGAATTTTTGGAATTTTTAGACCGATGTAACATATCTTTATTTGCCATTGACGAAGCGCATTGTGTTTCTCAATGGGGGCATGATTTTAGGCCTGATTATGCGGCATTATCTTTACTTAGTGAGCGGTTTCCGAATGTGCCGCGTATTGCGCTGACTGCAACTGCGGATGAGCCAACACGCAAAGACATTGTGGAGCGGCTTGACCTGCCAACTGAGCACATGTTTATTGATGGGTTTGACCGCCCGAATATTCATTATAGCATTGTGAACCGCGACAACCCTAAACGGCAATTACATAAATTTATTAAAGAAAATCATGCTGATAATAGCGGGATTATTTATTGTATTTCGCGTAAAAAAGTTGAAGAAATTGCGGCTTGGTTGCAAGAACAAGGGTTTAACGCATTGCCTTATCATGCTGGGCTTAGGGCGCAAACACGTAGTGAAAACCAAACACGGTTTTTGCGTGAAGAAAAGATAATTATGGTCGCAACCATTGCCTTTGGGATGGGGATTGATAAGCCAAATGTAAGAACTGTGATACATATGGCAATTCCACTAAGTCCTGAAGCTTACTATCAGGAAGCAGGAAGGG
>JABSRY010000703.1 GCA_013214985.1 Hyphomicrobiales bacterium | reverse complement strand
ATCTCTAAAACCGAATGAGAAAATTGTCGGGGAATATCTATTTGCCCAGCATTCAATTAGTTACAATAATTTACCATCTTATTTTTTAGGTTTTGCATTAATATTTAATGATGAATTTCAGTCGTGGGATGACACTCAAAGGCGGTTCTTAGAACTCGGTATTTCATCCGTGCCAATACTTTATCGCGGGGCGTTTAGTGATCAGATGGTTAATGAGTTAGTAGGCGGTTTGAACCTTAAAAGCCAGGAGGGTTTTGTTGTTAGATCTGCTGAATCGTTTAAAAATGACGATATGTCAACTCATATGGCAAAATATGTTCGTAAAAATCATGTGCAAAGTGAACAGCACTGGATGGCATCAGAAATTATTCGTAATAAATTGATGGTGAAAGACACTTAGCAACCCACCAAAGCACTGGAAGTCTCATTTATACGTTCATACGGGCTGCGCCCTTTTCACTGTTAGCACTTGCGTGCGCATGCCCATTTTACAAATGGCCAAGCTGGCCACCGCGCGTTGTCCAATCTTTTCCCTTCGCTCGGACTTTAGATCGCGCTCACCGAAATGCAGGGGTGCTTTGAGGAGTTTTAAGTTTTTACTTATGGGGCAGGTAGATGTTATTTACGCATAAAATTGATGATGAACTCAGCTTAACACTCATGCAGCCTGCTATTGCCGAGCAATTGTTTGCAATTATATCTACTGAGCAAGATTATTTAAACAAGTGGCTGTCTTGGCCAGCAAACCAAACCAGCGTTAAAATAGCCAAAGGTGATTACCGCGATATGTTATTGGGTTTCGCCGATCAAAAATCGTTGGTCTGTGCCATTATTTATAAGGGTGAATTATGTGGTGTTTGTGGGTTTAACAAAATTAACCCAAGTTTAAAAACCGCATTAATTGGCTATTGGCTGAGTGAAAAATTTCAAGGCAAAGGGGTTATAACCCGCACCGTGCAATATTTCATCCGCCACGCGTTTGAAGATATGGCGTTAGACAAGGTCGAAATAGCCCATGCCGTCGGCAATATCCCAAGCCAAAAAATCATAGAAAATGTCGGCTTCATCAAAGAAGGCGTGGTTAAAAATGCCGAAAATGTTCACGGCAAAATTGTCGATCATGTTATCTATGGCATCATGAAGTCAGATTGGAGACACCCAATTGTTTAATAAACCACAAACACCATTCTATTCTTCATCCCGTTCAACTCGGCAAGCAAAACAAGTGTAAGATGCAGAGCGCAGATGAATAAAATCCGTATCCATTTTTTCAAAAAGCTTATGTGCTTCTACTGTAATTTTGTCAGAGCCAACACGTTTTCCACTTCCATATATAATGGCCTTAGTCCGCTTGCTATACGCACGCATAATATAATGTTCGCGCGTTAAAAAAGAAGTTGGAATAACCTTACCACTATACGCATGGCATTTTTTCGAATGGACAAATATGGGACCAACCTCCGCATAGGCATGTTGATCTGCAAATGGGCCAAATGCTAATGCCAAATATCCATCACCTTCTGCTATGTCTTCAAGGCAGTGCCGACATGGTATCCCACCACCATCTGATATTAGTTTTATGGGCAGGTTTCCATAAAAATCTAACCCACCATTTTGTAAATCTCTGACTTTTTCGCTGCTAATTGGGACAAACTTTAAACGCATCAATATCTCCTATGATGATTGTCTAGCATTAAGTTAATTTTCTGCTAGTTTAAATTGGGTAAAGTCCTCAAACACCCA
>JABSRY010000702.1 GCA_013214985.1 Hyphomicrobiales bacterium | reverse complement strand
CGCTTTTCTAACTTGGAAAATGTTAATTTATCGTACGCCAAAAACCTAAGCCCAGCCCAGCTTAACCAATTACCAACAACAATTAAGTCGCTTGATCTTGGGGGGTGTAATGTAGCGGATGTTGATTTTAGCCGCTTTTCTAGGCTCATACGGTAAACCTCCCAAATTATGTACCCGTCGAAACTAGAGAAGAAGAGCCCGGGTTAAAAGCCCTAGGGGGCCCCCAAGGGCTTTGTGCGGTCGGTTTTCATTGTAATACATCATCCAGTTAAATGATGGCCTTGAATTACTACTATTTTCAGTTGTTTGATGGCAAGTGGAAAGGCCCCAGTGAAACCGAGAAAAACTGGGGCATTTACGACGCATTTAAACGGTTGAGTTCATATTCAAAGCATCATCCATTGTATCAAGCCCTGCAAGAGTATGGTCGTGCAATCAAAACTATTTTTATTTTGGACTATATTGATGATGTTGAGATGAGACAAATCATTGAAGTTGAATTGAGCAAAGTTGAATTGGCGAACAAATTTGCCAGAGCAATCCGTTTTGGTAACAATCAGGAGTTCAATGTTGAGACGAAGGACGAGCAGGAAATTGTTGAGGGTTGCCGACGCCTCATTCAAAACGCGATTGTTTGCTGGAATTACTTGCACTTGTCGGAGCAGATCGCAAACGCTAAAACCGATGGCCAGCGACAGGATATCATCGAAAAGATACGCAGAAGCTCGATTTTGACGTGGCACCATATAAACATGTTCGGCGAGTACAATTTCTCGGTTCTACGCAATTTTAGCGACCATCCTTTTGACGTGCCGAAAATCTTGTCGTTAATACTATGAGAAAAATGGGCACGAAATGTGGCTTATGGTTTGTTCCCAATTACGCATGAAATAATTTGTCTTTTTTCGGTAATTCCGTCCCCTTATGCAGTTAGACCCATCATAGTTAATCCCATAATCCTTAAATATTTAGCCATACCGTCCCCTTGTCAAAGGCAACTTCGACTTCGGGTTTCTGATCTTTTGTTCTGTAAATAAAATATTTGCTCATAATGGAAACAACTTATTTTATCATCTGATGCGATAAAGTGCGATTCGCTACAGGAAAACTATCCTCTAAGTTCAAAAGAATGCCAGTGAATGAATCTATTTACAGTTGGTATTAATATTGTGAGGATTACAACAACATGACTTTTCTTTTTGTTCGTCTTTTTTAAAAAAAGCATTCTTCAAACGTTTAACTATTTCATACCACATATTATCTCCAATTATTTGAAAGCTCAGGCTCTAATATTATAAATTAAGGGTCCGTTAAAATAAAACCATCTAATAGGCGCATGACTAATGGCATATTAATGATAATCTTTTTATCTTGCAAGCACGGCATTGAAATAATAGAATTAAATCTTTACATATTTTCATTGGGTTAAAGAGGAGCTTTTTATGCGTAAACATCTTGTTATATTTAGCGTCATTGCCATGACAATATTTTCTTTTGGATTTATGAGAGAGGATAAAACTACCGTAGCAACTGTAGGTAGGGATAAAATTACTCTTGAAGAACTCAATGAAAAGTTCGCCTCGTTATCCCCATCATATCAAGACAAAGTTAAGTATCTGGATAAAATGATCGAGGAAAGATTGCTGTTTAAGGCGGCAACAAAAGACGGGTATACCAAGACCGAAGATTTTAAATCTAAATATTTAAGCGCGAAACAACAAATATTAATCAAATTATTATTAGA
>JABSRY010000701.1 GCA_013214985.1 Hyphomicrobiales bacterium | reverse complement strand
GTTGCCTTTGACTTTAAACGGCCCATGTAACGAACGGGCGGTAATTTCGGCATTGGCAATAGATATGTTTTTCTGGTTTTTAGTAATATCGTTGGTAAATTCAATATCCATATTATTCAAGATTAGTTTTTTAATAGAAACATCATCTAAATTAATGGGTTGATCGACTATGCTACCCAAATTAAATAAGTTTAACGATGCATCGTCTGACTTGGCTAAGAATATTTTGCCGTCGTTCAAATTCATACTAGTAACTTCGATTTTGCCTTTTAACAGACTTGGAAAATCTAATTCTAGCGTAAAGTCGTTGGTAACTAACAGTTTTTTGTTATCGGCATTTGAAATTTCTAACCCGCCCGTATGAAAAACTGGTTGTGGTAAAATGCGCAGCTCAACATCGCCTATAATGCGAACATTTTGCCCTGTTACTTTGCGCCCTACAGCCTCAATTTGGTCTTTATAGCTATTCCAATCCACCAAAATTGGTACAAAGATTGCGGCCAATAAAATTGTGCAAATAAATCCTGCAATGGCTACTAAAAAATTATTCATCTAACCCAACATGCTAAAAACCAAATGATTCGGTTCTTACAATATATCGATTACCTAAAATTAATCCATTAATTCCTAATATTGTGCCACAAATAGACGTAATAACAAATATTTACGCAAAAGCCTTAACCGTAAAATATCTTACCTGGGTTCATAATATTATCTGGATCTATGGCTTGTTTAATGGCCAACATATATTTTAACCCCGCGCCATGTTCGGCGCGCATATATTTGGCTTTACCAAGCCCGACACCATGCTCACCCGTGCAGGTACCTTCATAATCGAGCGCACGTTTTGCAAGCCTATCCAAAAAATACTTAACTTTTTCAGTGTCGGTAGAAGACTCATCATCAAAACTCAGCAATACATGAAAGTTACCATCGCCAGCATGTCCCGCAATTGGCCCAATTAGGCCTGAATTTATAATATCTTGTTTGGTTTCATCGACACATTTGGCAAAGTTAGAAATCGGCACACATACATCGGTTGCCAAATGCGCCATGCCCGGTGCTAAATCGCAGCCAGCCCAATAAGCATTGTGCCTTGCTTCCCATAACTTATTACGGTCTTCTAGCTTTGCTGCCGTTTCAAAGTCAGTTGAGTCGAACTCCTCGGCAATATATTTAAACGTTTCGACTTGCTCTGCGCAACCCGCATCGCTGCCATGAAACTCTAAAAACAGGGTTGGTTTTTCGGTAAGGTTAAGCTTCGAATAAACATTACAGGCTTTTACTTGTACTTCATCTAACAATTCTATCCGCGCAATTGGCACGCCAGATTGGATGGTAAGAATAACCGCTTCACAAGCTTGTTTTATACTATCAAAACTGCAAATTGCTGATAATATTTTTTCGGGTGTGCCATATAATTTAAGGGTCAATTCGGTAATAATGCCAAGCGTACCTTCGCTGCCAATCATTAGCCTTGCCAAATCATACCCAGCGGAGGATTTTTTAGCACGGCCACCTGTTTTGATAATTTCACCATTTGGCATAACCACCGTCATGTTGATTACATTTTCTTTCATCGTGCCATAACGCACTGCATTTGTGCCCGATGCCCTGGTGGCTGCCATACCAGCAAGCGTTGCTTCTGCACCTGGGTCAATGGGGAAAAACAAACCCGTATCGCGTAGATATATGTTTAATTCTTGGCGGGTTAACCCTGCGCCAACTGTTACATCCAAATCTTCGGCATGTAATT
>JABSRY010000700.1 GCA_013214985.1 Hyphomicrobiales bacterium | reverse complement strand
GGTATATTGCGCTCAATGGCTTATCCACCACACAAGCCGCAGTTGTGCAATTGTCAGTGCCTGCAATCGCCGCAATTGGCGGCTTATTATTTGTGTCAGAGCCTATTTCTATGCGGCTCATCATATCTGCTGCTTTTATATTGGGCGGCATCCTAATGGTTATATTGGGGCGGCGCTTGTTAAGCTCAAAATAGCACCCCAACTTTAAAATCATTTCACCATCGAATCAATTGTGCTAACTATAAATTAATGGGTTACTAAATAGGTTGTAAATGATTGAAAAAAGCAAAAAATATAGCGGGTTATTAGCATCTGGTCTTTATCTGCTAGCGGGCGGCCATGCTTATGCTAGCTGCAATTTAACCGAGGGCGGCAGAGAAACAATTATCGAAATCGTCGATGGCGATACGGTTATATTATCATCTGGCAAACAAGTTCGAATGGTCGGCACTCAAGCACCCAAACTAGCCCTCAGCCGCAAAAATTTTAAAGATTGGCCACTTGCCGATTTAGCCAAACAACAGCTCGAAAATATCGCACTAGGTAAAAAAGTAACCTTAGAATATGGCGGACGAAAAATTGACCGCCACGGCCGCATTCTAGCGCATATTTTTATAGAAGATGATGGCAATAAAGTTTGGCTACAAGAATATATGTTAAAACAAGGCCTTGCCCGCACTTATAGTTTTAAAGACAATCGCTCTTGCGTAAAAGAGCTGTTAAATGCCGAGAATATTGCCCGCAATAATGGCGTTAACATTTGGCAAAATTCTTATTATGATATTATGAACGCAACCGATCTTAATGCACTTAATGAAAAAAACGGCACTTACCAACTGGTTGAAGGTAAATTGCTAAAATTTGACCATAAATATGGGCAATTATATTTTAATTTTGGTCAAAATTACCGTACCGATTTTACCATTAATGTTACCAAACGCAACCGCATGGCATTTGCCCAATCGGGTGTCGATTTTAAAAACCTAATTGGCCATACAATCCGCATTAGAGGGTGGTTAGAACAAAGGGGCGGCCCAATGATAGAAGCCACCCACCCAGAACAATTCGAGTTTTTAGATTAAGCACTCACATCTATTTTATGATATTTAAACGTCGCTTTAAGCGCTTCGTCTAATGGTGTTTTAGGCACTTTACCAAGCAACGCTTCTAATTTTGTTTCATCAAGGCTTTGTGCCACATCGGCCATAAAACGTAGCTCTAACATTTCGCGCATGCTTTTATTAAATATGCCCAATATCTTAATCATTAGCCAAGGGAATTTGCCGCGTTTTAATTTCTTGCCAACCACATTTTCAACTCCAATTATCATTTCATTCATGGTTAAATCATTGCCCTTGCTATGAAAAATCTCAAACAAATTCAAATCGGCACGATGGTTTAATATTGCCAAGCCAATTTTACCAATATCAGGCAAATATGCCCAAGCGTGCTTTTTATCATCTCTGCCTGCTTGCGATATTTTACCTTTAGACACATTGTCCAAAATTAGATATTTGAAAAAGCTGCTGTCGCTGCTATTAGGCCCCCAATAATCACCTGCCCGTAAAACAATGATTTGCACCCCTTGAGTTTGTGCAAAATGCGCCATATCTTGCTCTAATTGTTTACGAAAGGCACCCTTTTTGGTGATCGGGTTTTGCGGCGATTGTTCATTATAAACAGGCCCATCATCAGGTGAAAAATTATAGATATTGCCCGCAAATAATATGGTTGCATTCACCTGTTTTGCCGCTTCCATAACAGTATTG
>JABSRY010000070.1 GCA_013214985.1 Hyphomicrobiales bacterium | reverse complement strand
CCCACACGATCAAACAGCACCACATCAAGCTCACTCTCCAAAGCGCTAACTTGGCGGCTTAATGTCGGCTGCGTCATGCCAAGCGCCCTTGCGGCAGCCGAAAGCGAGCCTTCTTCCGCCGTTACTAAAAACGCCCGAGCACGGTTCCAATCAAATTTTATCGAACGTCTATCCATCACAAAATTCAGTGCTTTTTACAATTACCTAACTTCGATACCTTCAAAATCAGCAATCATTTTTTCTACCATATCTAAACTGTTATTCCAAAAATCTTCGGTTTCAATATCTTTGCCCAAATGCTTCATCACCACTTGTTCAGCCGTCATATTGCCTGTATCGCGTAACAATCCCGTATATAAATCATTGAATCCATCGCCCAATTTATCTTTTAGTTGATAAACTCCAAGGCTGAATAAATAACCAAATATATAAGGGTAATTATAAAAACCAATACCCGAAATAGAAAAATGTAATTTGCTTGCCCAAAAATATTCATCATATTCAGCCAAACTATCGCCATACCATTTTCCCCAGGCATCTTGGTTTAACTTAGTAAGTTCCAACGCTGGCACAAACCCGTTCATTCGGGCATCCACAAAGGCACGGTCAAAATCAAACCGAGCAGGAATATTATTAAGCATCACAAAAGCCGAAGACGCGTCACTCCAAGCAAGGTTCAGCTTTTCATCATTGGTTTTGGCATTTGAAAACAAATAATCGCGCACCAAATTCTCTGCAAAAATACTTGCCGTCTCGGCTAATGTCATTGGGTAATGGGTATTAGCACGATGCATATCGCGCATTATCCAAGCGTGCCAAGCATGGCCAAGCTCATGGGCTAAAGTCGTAACATTGCTCATCGTGCCTTCAAAGGTCATAAACACCCGTGGTTCTCTTGGTTCGCTAAACCCTGTGCAATATGCCCCTGTTATTCTGCTATCTGTCGGCTCTGCGTCAATCCAACCTTTTTCGGCCATCATTTTTACAAATTTACCCATTTCGGGGTTAAATTCAGCAAAACATTTTGCAATCAAATCAATAGCCTCATCAAACGTATAACGTGTAGATGTGCTAACAGGTGCTGGCGCGCTCTGATCCCACGGTTTCATATCATCGTATTTTAAATGGTTTTGCATGGCTTTAAGCGCTCTATGCCCAACGTCGCGGCGTTTATGAACGGCAGACATCATGGCATCCAAAGTTTTTCGGCTGATATGGCTGTCTCTTACCGCCTCGTCCAAATAATGATATTCGGTTTTTTCAGATCGCTTTTTACGCGCTTCAATGCGCCATCCATTAATCGAATTTAAAATAGCTGCGGACGTTTCACTTCGCCCAGACCAAGCATTTTGTATCGCGTGCCACGATTGCTCTCGAACATTTCTATCTTTATCAGAAATCATGTTCGACAATTTGGCCAAACCATAACTTTCACCATTCACAACCCCTGTAATAGTACCCGATAATTCCTTATATAAATTACCCCATGCATGTAAACCACTTTGCGCCATCGCAGTTAGCATATTTTCTTGCGCAACAGGCAACAATTGGTCAACATGCGCGCGCCTATAATCAATTTTAAATTTATATGGGGTTATAAAATCTTCAGCATATAATTGATTAATAAAACCATCATCAACTCGTGCTAAAAACACCATAACAGGCGCTATTGCCTGCCCCATAGCAGAGGATAAACTCTGCATAATAGAAATTAGTTTCTTTGCCGTAACGTTTTCATTATCAATGGTCGCAATGCTGTTTACAAAAACATAGAGATTATGTATCGAAGGCTCAATATCATCCATTTTCAAGAATATATCTTGCAACTCATTACCAATAGATGTGCCCCAGTTAGGCAATTCATCAGCGGATAGGTAATCAACAAATGTTTTTGAATCTTCATTTAGCTGATCTATCTGTAATTTTAAAGCCTCAATATCTGAACTAATTTTTTCATCATCAATATTTTTGTAAAAAACACTATTATCCCAATTTTGCAAATAAGCCATATATCACTTTCAAAAATAACCACATTTTTGTAATTAGGATGACGCATCTCTTATCGAATGTAAATAGCGTAAATGCCCAATTAATTTGACTCAAAAAATGTCATTATATTGACATTAAAACCAATCATCACTATATAATTGACAATTATTTAGGCAGATGACCATAAGGAAAAATTGGTGTCCAAATTCAGCATTATTATTATTACTTTAAACGAAGAAAAAAATCTTCCAAACTTATTGAACGATTTAAAGAACCAATCATTTCAAAATTTCGAAGTGATAATTTCAGATGCTAATAGCATTGACAAAACTATTGACATTTCAAATACATATAGAAGTGATTTTAAAAGTTTAAAAACTGTAATTACTGAACAAAAAGGTCTTAGTCTTGGTCGAAATAAAGGTGAAGAAATTGCGATTTCAGAAAATTTAATTTTTCTAGATGCCGATAGCAGAATCAGAACCGATTTCCTTTCAAAGTTAGACTCTATTCTCAAACAAAACCAAGTGGATGTTGGTGGTGTTTATATGGACGTTAGCACAGGTACAAAAACTGAACGTTTTGTTTCATTTATTTTTAATGCTGGTCTATGGATCACTAAATGGTTTTTCCCCACCATTATTGGTGCCTGTATTATATCGACGAAAACAGCACACAACAAAATTGGCGGTTTCAATGTAGAGCTAGATATTAATGAAGATGTAGAATACAGTAAAAAAGCCTATCAACATCCAGAAGTCAAATTTCAAATGTTGCCCTTATCCTTTATATTTAATATGCGTCGGTTAGCTCAAAACGGGTATTTCAAAACCATATATGGTTATACAAAGTATAATATTTATCGATTTCTTTTTGGAGAAATTAAAAAAGGTACCGTTAAATATGATTTTGGTAATGACAATGATAAGTAATATTCAATAACTATGTTAGAACTTAATGAACTCCCAATCCCTCTCATTATATTTTTAATTGCCTTTGGTGATGCTTTATTTCCAATAAATTTTATTATCCCAGGTGAACCCGCTTTTCTTCTTGCGGGCTATACGCTCGGTTCAAAGGATGACTGGAACTTAATAATACTAGTTTACATCGCTAGTATATCTGCAAATCAGATCTCATATTTTCTAGGGCGTTTCTATGGGACTAAATTATTTAAAAATATTAAGGGGCGTAAAAAAAGACGTTTTCTAACCAAAGCGCGTATTTTAATTCGCAAGCGTGGTGTTGCTTTTATATTTACATCACATTTCTTAGGACCCATTTGTTGGGTTACTCACGTTTTAGCAGGTGCATATCGCCTAAATTATTTTCAATATACGATCGCTGCAATTTCGGGCTCCTTCTTAGCTATTGCTCAATTCATAGCAATCGGCTATTTTTCAGCAATTGGTATTAAAATTTTTAACTTTACTGAATTTTTTAATTTTTTAAAGATATTTGTTAGTCAAAACATATTCTGCTCAATAATCATTTGTATCATCTTAATATTTTTATTATGGTATGCTCAAAAATATATTCGAAAACAAGTTAAAATGAAAAACCGAAAATTTTAATTTATTAGCGAAATTGGTAAAAGGAAACAATTAATAATGAACGTTTTAATCACTGGTGGAGCTGGGTTCATTGGGAGTCATTTGTGTGATTACCTCATTACTGACCATAATGTTACCGCATTAGACAATTTGTCATTGGGTAGAAAATCAAATATAGAACACTTATTTCACAAAGAAAACTTTAAATTTATTGAAGCAGATATGAATAACTCTTCCATGATGGATGAAGTTTTTGCAATTGGTAAATTTGATAGAATATATCATTTGGCGGCTAATTCTGACATTGCTCAAAGCCACGCCAAACCATCAATAGATTTTAAAAACACTTTTTTAACAACATATAACTTGTTAGAATGTATGAAAAACCACAATGTTAAAGAAATTATTTTTGCCTCATCATCTGCTATTTACGGAGAAACCCAAGGTCCAATAGATGAAGATTATGGTCCTTTAAAACCAATTTCACATTACGGAGCAGCAAAATTATCATCTGAAGGGTTTATAACGTCATTTGTAAAAAATTATGAGATGCAAGCTTGGATATTGCGTTTTCCTAATGTCGTTGGTGAGCGTACCACTCATGGTGTCATATTTGACTTTATAAACAAACTTCGCAAAGATAATACAGCATTAGAAGTATTAGGCGATGGAGAACAATATAAACCGTATTTATATGTCAAAGATTTAGTCAAAGCCATTATTCTAGTGTCAGAAACAACTTCTGAACCAGTTAACATTTATAACGTTGGCGTGAACTCTCGAACTAAAGTACGTGATATTGCAAAATTCGTAATCCGTGCAATGCAATTAAATTCCAAAATCGAATATACAGGCAATACAATCGGATGGGTCGGTGACGTCCCCCAATTCAGCTATAATCTATCAAAAATTAATAAACTAGGTTGGAAAGCACAAGTAACCTCAGATGAGGCCGTTCAAAAGTCTATAAATTATATTCTACAAAACAAATTATGAAACTAATTATAATAGCAGGCGGCAAGGGTACTCGACTTGGTCTTCAAAACATTCCAAAGCCCATGGCTAAAATGAATGGAAAGCCGGTCCTCGAATATCAAATCGAATTAGCAGTGCTATACGGCATTCAAGAAGTTTACATTCTGTCAGGTTATTTATCCGAGGTTATTGTCGAGCATTTTGGCGATGGTAGTAAATGGAATATTAAAATAAATCACATCGTCGAAAAAACACCGTTAGGCACTGCTGGCGCATTAAAACAACTTGAACAGCATTTAAATGAACGGTTTCTAGTATTTTATGCCGATACCGTATTAGACATAAATTTAGATCAATTCATAGAGTTTGATCGTCAAAACACCGCCTCTATTGCAAGTTTATTAATTCACCCTAACCACCATCCATATGATAGTGATCTGATAGAGTTAGACGCAAATAATAATATTACAAAAATTTATAGTAAGCCTCATCCCAAAAATGTTTACTTGGCTAACATGGTCAATGCCGCATTATATATATTTTCTCCAAACATCTTTAATTATATAGAGGCCGATATAAACCGTGATCTAGCACGCGATATTTTTCCAACCCTGATCGAGAAAAATCAAATTATACGAGGCTATAAAAATGCCGAATATATTACAGATATGGGCACAAAGGATCGTTTTCTTAAAGTAGAAAATGATATAAAAACAGGCAAAGTAAAACGCTTAAACAACGCTTTAAAACAAAAAGCAATCTTCATTGATCGCGACGGCGTTATCAATGAAGAAGTTGATGAATTATCAAATATTGACGATTTTAAGCTATTAGAAGGCACTATTAGCGCTTTAAAAACCATCAATCAGAGCGATTATATTGCAATCGTCATCACCAACCAACCAATGATCGCTAAGGGCAAACTAACCGAAATAGAGCTTAAAACTATTCACAATAAAATGGATAGTTTGTTGGGTGATCAACATGCATTTATTAACGATTTATTTTATTGCCCACATCACCCCGAAAAAGGCTGGAAGAGCGAAGTAAAGCATCTTAAAATAGACTGTGATTGCCGTAAGCCAAAACCAGGTATGTTAATTGAAGCCGCATTAAAGTATAATATCGATTTAGAACAGTCCTATTTTATTGGCGATCGTTACAGTGATGTTCTTGCCGCAAAAAATGCTAAAGTTAAAAGTGTGTTAGTTAAAACTGGCTTTGGCGGCGCAGATAAAGCCAAATATACCTATCTAAAAGCAGATTTTATTTTTAGTGATATATTAGAAGCCGCAAATACAATTATAAAGATGTAAAAATGATAATAACAAAAACACCCATGCGCATCAGCTTTGCAGGTGGCGGTAGCGATCTAAAAGAATATTATTTGAATTATGGCGGCTCTGTTGTTAGTACCAGCATTAATAAATATATATATTTGTCGATGCACCCCCATTTTGAGCAAAAAGGTTATTTACTCAAATATTCCAAAACCGAAAATATTACAAATATTGCTGACATACAGCATCCCATTATTCGCCAAATATTTAGCGATTATGATATATCTGGGGTTGATTTTAATTCAGCATCAGACATCCCAGCTGGAACAGGGCTTGGTTCATCATCATGCTTTACATCTGGTTTAATAAAATTATGCAATGCCTATACTTCAATATATAAATCAAAAGAGGATATCGCGGCAGAGGCATGCAGGGTAGAAATCGAAGATCTAAATGAACCCATAGGTAAACAAGATCAGTATAGTACAGCTATTGGTGGTTTAAATTACATAAAATTTAATCAGGACGATACTGTAACTGTCGAAAAAATATTAATCCGCCAAGATAAAAAACAACAATTACAAGATAGTCTAATGATGTTTTACCTTGGTGAAACCCGTTCAGCCAGTAAACTACTTAAAAAACAGGGTGAAATAACCAAAACTAGCCAAGTTGCTATCAACAATTTGCATCGAATGGTTAAATTGTCAGAAGATCTAAATTTAGATCTTCAAAATAGTAACATAGATACTTTTGGCGAAATTTTGCATACAGGTTGGCTTTATAAAAAAGAAATTGCGTCTGCCATATCCAATAGTAAAGTAGACCATTTCTATGAGTTGGCAATGCAGCACGGCGCAAGTGGTGGCAAATTACTAGGCGCTGGTGGTGGTGGGTTTTTACTAATATGCGCACCCTTAGAAAAACAAGCCGCTATTAGAAATGCCCTAAGCGAATTAAAAGAGCTAGATTTCAAATTTGACAATTCTGGCACCTCTGTTATTCACTATAATGATTAATCTATCTGGAACTAGCTCATGAAACTACAAATAAACGAATATTTGAATAATCTAAAAGATGCATTAAGCAACCTAGACATAAGTGATATTGAAACTTGCGCTAATTTACTACTATCCGCTTATGAAAATGGCAATACAATATTTATTTGTGGAAACGGAGGCAGCGCAGCCACCGCATCGCATTTTGCATGTGATATTAATAAAGGCGTTAGCTACAATAAGGACAAACGCTTTAAAGTTATTGCGTTAACAGATAATTTGGCCACAATCACAGCTTACTCAAATGATCTGAGCTATGATGATGTATTTGTAGAACAACTTAAAAATTTCTACCAAGAAGGCGATTTAGTCATCGGTATTTCTGGAAGCGGTAATTCTGAAAATGTGTTAAAAGCAATTAGTTTTGCAAATGACAATAATGGCATAAGCATCGGGTGGACTGGTTTTGACGGTGGTAAATTAAAAAGCGTTGCGCAACATTCTATAAATGCCAATTATAACGACATGCAAGTGTCAGAAGATATTCATATGACCCTTGTGCATGTTTTAATGAAAATTCTTTATAGTAAACTTCATGCCAATTAATTTAACAATACATGACCTGCCTACTTAGACAAAGTTAGCTCCGGGCATCATCCGCAGCAACTGTGGGTTGATGCGGTGTTTATCTCTCCAATAAAGATATAATACTTTAGTATCTTATGCTATAAGGTTGGTGAAAACTTGCCAATTTCATCTACTACGAAAGAATAGTTCTAGATACCTAGTATTTGTTTAGAACTTATTAATAGTGAATTCCTAGATAATAGATGGTTCAAAAATAATAGTTAGGTCAACTGCATGTTTTCATCCGTTTTCAAATTTTTAGATAAGTTTTCTATCAAATGGCAAGTATTGCTAATTGCTGCATTCAGCTTAATAGCAACACTCGCCCTTGGGTCAATTTCATTGTTTTCAGCGTCAAAAGTCGCAGTTTCGGCAAATTATAGTGTTAAAAATTCTCAACTATCTGCCGCTATGCATATATTAGCCGAAGAAACGTTGTTAATGCGCCGTCACGAAAAAGACTATTTACTACGCTTAACCCCTAAATATGAAGAACGCTATCTTAAACAGACCGATAAAACCATTAATTATGCCGACGGTATTGCAGATATCATTCACAGTTCCGAACTAGACCAAATAAAATTAATTTCTACTAACATCAGATTACATAAACAAAAATTTATCGAAGTTGTGGATCTCAGTAATAAAATGGGCATTAAAGTTTCCGAAGGTTTAATCGGCAACTTACTTGATGCGGCGTATAAAATCGAAAGCAAACTAAAATCTGTCTTAAAAACCGATATTCATAAACATATGAATTCATTACTAATTGTACGAAGCCATGAAAAATATTTTCTGTTGCATAAAATTGACAGATCACTAATGAATTTTAAAATCGGTATTTCATAGTTCAAAAAAGCTATAAAATCATCATCATTAACCCCATTAGAAAAAACAGATGTAACTTCCCTTATTAATGCATATGGCGATAAATTTGGAGATTGGGTTGTCGCTAATGAATTTTTCATGAAACAAGTCAAACAATTAAGCAGCATCTACGCCGATTTCGGCCCGTCAATAGACGAACTTGCTGTAAAATATGGCGCTTTAAGTGAGCAAGCAAACACCCAAAGAATTGATCAAACCAATGCGTCGAACCTTATTGTAATAATAAGCATTGTGCTAACTTTTATAATACTATTAGTCATCAGCTTTTTAGTTGCAAATAACATTACAACTAAAATTAAAACCATAAGCCATATAATTGAGGTGGTCCCCAAATCTGCGACAGATTTAGTATTGATTTAAGCTACACTTTTCACTGACCAGTCATTGGGTTGA
>JABSRY010000007.1 GCA_013214985.1 Hyphomicrobiales bacterium | reverse complement strand
CCGATGTTTCCGATCGCGGGCCAATTCACATCATGTGCAGCAGCAGCTTGGTCTATTTCCTGTCCAATAAGTGGAAGATTATTGATCGGGATGCAAATATCTTCTACTCTCATGCTGTTGTATTTGGCTTTCATTAGATGGAAAATACGTGATCTTAAGGACCAAATTTCGTGTTGACGTTCTAGTTTATGCTCTAAATGATGCGAACATTGAAAATGAGATAGTTTATCTATGCACTCAAAAAGCCGTAATTCTGTGCAGGCGTTTTCGTACTCAACCTCAATTAGAACAAGGTGATTTGTATAGTCCGAAAATACATTCAGTTCAGAATGTGATTGAATTTCAAGAACACAGTCCCTTCCAATGAAGTCAATAGCCGAGATATGACTATCTATTTTAGAAATTTCTTGAACAGCACGAAAAGCTTCAGTCAAGTCTGCAAATTCTACGATTAGAGTACTTCTTTTTGCAGGCTCTGGAAGTAATTTAAGCCAAACCTCTGTTACAATGCCTAGGGTACCCTCGCTACCAATGAACAAATCCAATAAATTATAACCGGGATGGAGTCGAAAGTGCGGATCACCTAGACGTAAGACTTCACCTGTTCCAATTACAACTTCTATTTGATATACGAAGTTACGGGTTGCACCGTATTTGTAACTTCGTGGACCTGAGGAATTATGAAGTATATTTCCTCCGATAGTCGATTCGCTAGATGAGTTTGGCGCAGAAGGAAAAAATAGACCGTAGGAAGACGCTAGATTAATGATGTTCTGAGTAATCACACCAGATTGTGCGTGCACGACGTTATTTTCTTGATTAAATTCTTTGATATTGTTCATTTTTTCTGTAGAGATAACAATTCCATGCTTATCGGTTGGTACTGCGCCGCCGACCAAGCCAGTTCCGGATCCTCTAGGAAATAAAGAGACCCCCGCCGCCGAGGCATTTCGAACAAGCTCTGCTACTTCGGTAGTGGTTGTAGGAAATGCTATGGCTAAAGGATACTGACCTGATATCTGGCTCATATCAGAAGAATATGTTTTTAAAGTTGCTGAGGATTGGTCAATATAATCAGCGGATAGCAGAGCGTTAAGGTTGTCAGATGAAGCTTCATGTTGCATTGGTTTTTTCCTTCAAAATTCTACCGAGTCTTTCAATAGAATGAAGTACTTTTGGATGTTCAATTCCAAAATCCATCAGGCAAGAAACTTCGGTGACACCTACACTTTTTAGATATTGTAAGCGCGCTATAACTTGATTTTCATCCCCAAACACTCCTGAGCTTTGGTAGTATTTATTGACCGCAAAATCAAACAACAGATCTAGTTCGTCTTCTTCAAGATCTTCAAATTGTTCAAACCGGCCCCTCCAAAGACTGAGAGATGACCTTAGATACTCGGTAAGAGGTTGCCACGCAGTAGCTTTAGTTTCGGCTTCACTTGACCCAACGTAAGTGTGTTGCATTAAAGTAACTAAACCGGTCTCGGGATCTAATCCAGATGTTTTCCGCCCTTCGTGATACGCTTTAATATTTGAGGCTAATTCAGCATCATTCTGGAAAAGTAAGGCCGTTAAAACATTTAAACCCATCTTCCCAACATCATAGAACCTATCGTGGTTACCCATGCTACAAGTCATCCATATTGAAAGCTCACTCTGCACTGGTGCGGGGAGAAGAGAAATTCTGTGATCCATACCGTTTCCGTCTTTTACATCCAATTTTTCTCCGCCCCACAGTGATTGGATTTTTCTGATACCATCCAGTGTTATTTCAAACCGATTCTTGTAATTGTTCGGTGCAATAGCAAAGTCGCGAGGGTTCCAACCCTGAGCAATGGCTAAATCAACCCTACCATTAGAAAGAAGGTCAATCATAGCCCACTCTTCAGCAACACGAATGGGATTGCAAAGAGGAATAACTACACTACCAGCTCTGATCCTGATAGAAGAAGTCTTTACAGCAGTGGCTGCTCCCAATACAGCAGGGCTCGGATATGGACCCCCAAACTCATCAAAATGCCTTTCAGGATACCACACCGCGTGGAAACCCAGTTTATCAATTTTTTCAACAATTTCGATCAGTTGATCATAAAAACCCAACCGTTTTTTGTTTTTTGATTCAAAACGCGAGAAGAAGTGAACGGATAGTTCTGGTATAGATAATTTCCTAATGATTAGCTCCTTCAAGGTTTTTAATCCACATCGCAAGGCTATCGTGCTCCCATGGCTTTAATTCTATTGGATCTTTCCCAAGTTTTTTTCCGATGGAAACGAGGATTTTAACTACCTGGACGGAATCCAGCCCAAGTTGCAAAGCATGTTTTTGTAAGTCAACATTATTTACTGGAACGCCCATATTTTTGGCAATTTCTGAAATGATGATGTTCGTGATAGTATTATCTTCCATGGCTAAATCTAAATTCCTTTTTTCTAATTTTTACGATCTCAAGTTGGCAATTACTTTCAGCTTTAAATTTTGATATCGTTTTTTGACGAGCTGTCGTTGGAGTTTTCCGCTAGAGGTCTTGCTAATATGCCCAGCTGGTATCAGGACAATATCTAAAGGCGTAAGCCCATGATACTCATAAACACATCTAAGAATTTTTGTAAAATAATTAAGATCAACCTGACTATAGTGCTCTGGCTTAATTTCGGAAACCAGTACAAACTGCTCTCTTGAATTCTCTTGAACCTGAAAGGCGGTTGTACACCCGACTCTCACAAAAGGAACATTGGAATATATGGTTTTCTCTATATCTTGAGGATAATGATTTTTGCCATTAATGATGATTAGGTCTTTGGATCGACCAGTCACGTATAGTTCGCTATTGTCTAAAAAGCCTAAATCTCCTGTACGCAAATATATCTGGTTCTCTTCAGTAAAATGCACAAAAGCATTCTCCGTCGCCTCTTTATTCTCATAGTAGCCATCCGCTATGCAGGGACCTGATATATAAATTTCACCAACCGTTAAATCGTTAAGACTATGATTAAGGTTTGGATCTACGATTCGAATAGAATGCCCCTCTCCTATACAACCAGAACAGATCAGTTCATGGCCATTCACAGAGGTTCTTTGAAATTCGATTTGTCCTTCCTCCAATAATTTCTTATTCACGTAACGTGCATTCGGTGCTTGATCGCGGGAAGTTGAAACTACCATGAGTGTGGATTCTGCTAGTCCATAGGCACATTGGAAGTTGCGCGAGCTGAAGCCAAATTCGGAAAACGCTTCAGAAAAGGTGTCAAGGACGTCCTTAAAAATTGGCTCTGCACCAACAACAGCAACTTTCCATGATGAAAACGATGATGGGGTTAAATTCATTTCATTTTTGAATTTAGTAGCAAACTGATAGGCAAACGTCGGCGCAAAGGAGATATATGCACGGTACTTATCAATAGTTTCTAACCAAAGCGAGGGTCTTTGAATAAAGCTCTCTGGAGCCATCATAATACATGTCGCGCCTGAATAAATGGGAAACAGCATGTTACCGATTAGGCCAAGGTCGTGATAGAGGGGAACCCAAGATACAAAGGGTGTGTCGGAGCTGGTTCCATAAAATTTCACCAACAGCTCCATGTTTTCCAGAAGGTTCTCATGTGTTATCAGGACGCCTTTTGGCTCACCTGTGGAACCAGATGTGAATTGAAGTAAACAGGTGTCAGTTATAGCAGGTTGAATTTTTTGAATTGGTGCTGAAAGATCCGATGATGTAACGTCAATTTCGATACATTGGGCTTGTCTTTTAATCGTCCCATCTGCCTTCCATGCGTTAACAAAGGAGCTACTAGAAGAATCTGTCACAATAAAATTAGTCTTCGCTGCCTCTAATATACCTGCCATGCGCATCGAATTATTGCGATGTGCGTTAGGCGCAAATGCGGGCACTGGTATACATCCAGATAAAAGGATGCCGAAAAAAGTACAGACAAAGTTCAAGCCTTGTGGAAGAAAAATTACACAGTTTTGACCGGCATGCGCTTTCTCGGAGATCATTGCTGCAATTTGCTCTGATCTTTTGAGAAGCGCACTAAAAGTTAATCTTTCGGTTTCTTTGCCGTCTGGTGATAGAAAAATGAAGGCCTTTTTATCTCCACTTATTTTTGACCGCAAATACAAGATGTCTATCCAGTTGTTTGCAAGGAACTTTTGTGGTTCTTGGGTCATCAAAAGAAATCCTTTATTTTTTTATTGTTGTTTTCAGTTTTATGTTGCACTAAAACTGATGTTTGAAACCAGCTGTTCGTTTCTTCAAACTGATAGTTTGGTACTGTAATAACTCTACCTGAAAACACTGTTGCCAAATTTATAGTTTGGCCGCATAAAAATTGTTTGTTGAGTAGCTCTAAGAGCATATGATCCCACGAATAGTCGGAATTTTTATTTAGCGTGTTCTGATCTCTGGCGATGTCTTGATCAAGATTTTCAAATAGATCTTTGAATGAATTGCTGTGCTGACTGTTTATTTTGAAATTCGTTAGATCCGGAGCTTTCACGGCTACATCAATTTGCTCAAAGTAATTTTTCCAAAAAAACCAGAGCACATTCCTCAAAACAGTTGAGCCAATTGAGGCATTCAGGAGAGCTGTCACTTTGTCCTCCGGCTCACTAAATGAACGTATCAGATTCTGGAAGAAACGCTGAGTATGAACGTTTGCTCCGAAAGCTAAATCAAATTGCCCAAACTGAATTAACTCAGCTTCACACGCGGAAACTAGTTGATTCATTTCGATGTAACTAATTCCTTTGGCTAAGGTGCTTCTACAGTCTGCTGCTAACTTGGAAATATTTGGATCTTCTGCCCAAGCAACGACTTGATTTTTGATCTCAGAAATTGAAGCTCCGACACAACCAAGCCTGAAACGATGTTGAGCGCGACGAGCATTAAGTGTGTATAGATATTCTTGAGTCAGGCTTTCAGATGCATGCTTGTGAAGTGATAATACCAAACTCTCAAGAGTTTTTGCTGATAGGATCATCATTTGAGCTGTATGAGGTGTCTCCCTACCAGTTTTGTAAAGCTCATATGCGTCATTTGGATCAGGAATATATTCTTCAATAAAAGCAAATGCGTTAGCGCCGCCAAAGGATAAGTTAGACAAGCCTGCTAACCTCGGTTTTGCGTATGTTTTCCATTTTTTTGGTTTTGTTAGAATTTCAAACTTTCGTGTTTTACTTGGTTTAATCCACTGGTTTAATCTCTTTATATTCCCAGCAGCGGGAAGTCGTTTCATTTTTAAAGATAGCAACACCTTAACTAACCCTGCCATCCCGCTGGCTGCTTCAAGATGGCCAACGCTTGATTTGCAGGCTCCTATGTAACAAGTAGAAGTTTTTTCCTTTGCACTGGAAAGTGCCCCGATTATGGCTGTCACCTCGAAAGAGTCACCCTTGGTTGTTCCTGTTCCGTGAGCCTCTACGTAAGTGACATCTTCTGCCTGCAGGTTTGATCTTGTCAGTATTTTACGGATAAGATCTTCTTGGGCTTTCCGGCTTGGCGCCGTTATGCCGTTAGATAATCCATTGTGAGATAAACCAATTCCTTTTAGTAAACCAAGAACTGGATTTCCTTCTTCTATAGCATCTTCCAATCTACGTAAAACGACGACCCCACAGCCCTCGCTCTTTACAAAACCGTCTCCATCGTCGGCAAAACTTGCTGTAACACCGCGCGCCGACAACCAACCCGCCATTTCACTCGATATGCTCTCGTCTACCGAGAGGATTGCGTTAACGCCCCCAACAATGGCGGTGTCAATTTCGTGTGACTTCAGCATTTGTTGGGCTATATATAAGGCATGTAAGGAGGAACTGCAGGCAGAGTTTATCGTAAAGCTAGGACCCTTCAGGTTTAGAAAATATGAAATACGATTAGCGACAAAACACTCATAACTATGCTCACCAATTTTACCGTTGTAGGACGGATAATCGATTTTTAGTTTTCGTGCGTGGTCAGAATGAGCCACTCCCATAATCACAGCAGTTTCGGTTCCATTGAGCTTATGTGGGTTAATGCCGGCGTTTTCAAGCGCTTCCCAAGTAGCCATAAGCGCTAGTTTTTGTTGAGGATCCAACCGCTCAGCATCCTTATGATCCATATTAAAAAAAGCATGATCAAATTGATCAAGCTGATCAATAAAACCGGCCTTTTGAAAGTTAAGGATATTCGCAGGGTTTAAATGACCAAAGAAGAATTCATTCCAATCCCATCGATTTTTAGGAACATCAATAAATGCATTATCACCTGAATTAAGCAAAGACCAGTATTCGGATGGTGTTGTTGCTCCAGGAAAGCGGCATGCCATGCCCACAATTGCAACATCTTTCATTGGTCAACCTCTGGGAGCTTATCAATAAGTTCTGATTTTCCTGGGAGGACAATGGCTTCTGCTGAAGTCTTGTTGATGCCCTTGACATTCCAAGCTAAACCAAGAAAACTCAAAAATTTAATAACGCTGCCAGCAATATCGGATTCATACCATCGTAGCTTAAGGTAAGCTGAGTTGGCAAAAGCATGATGTGTGTTTTGCAATGCGGAGCCAAAAGTCCAATAAGAGCAGTACCAGTTATTGCGGCTGTTGTCTTTGGTATTAAACACTTGCTCGCCAAAGCGATGAGCGAGAGAACCATTTGTAAAAAAAGCGTGGTGTTGCGCAAAAATACGCATTGGACCTCCCCACAAAGCGCATGCAATCCCCTCCTGCCAACCGCCAAAAATCAGACCAATCAATCCCGGAATTACAACGCCAAGCGCAACCCAATATGGGAATTTTGCGTCCATATCACGAAAAAATGGATCAGAAATAAAACGAGATGCATACCGAGAAACATTAGTTGGATAAGCGGTCATAGTATTGCCTTGGTGTGCGTGCCAGAGCCCAGCGAGAAGACTCAATTCTTCTTTTTCCCCTCCCACGGTGGTTCGGCGAAGTGGAGAATGCGGGTCGTCATGTGTGTCGCTGTTAGAATGATGGCTCAAATGCGTAGAAATCCAGTAGATTCCCTTTGCTTGTGCAGCCATCATACCAAAACCCCAAAGAATCAATTCTATGGTTTTGGTTGTTGAAAATGCCCGATGAGCGAATAATCGATGAAACCCGACTTCAAGACCAATAGTAACTAAAATATACATACCGACAAAAACCACGACATTAAGTAAACTAACACCAAATACAATCGAATAAAAAACTGTGGTCGAAGCACCTATAATAGGCATAAGAAAAATTCGCCAAGCTGCTTTGACTTTTCTCAATCGTAATGACTCAACCCTAATTATTGGAGATTTTTTTTGTGACATAGCAGAACTTCTCTTTTCAAACCTTTATTAAACTGATTTGCTCGGAGGCAGATGTAATTGTTGGGTAGTCAAAAAAAATAGTCGGTTCGATTTCAACACCAAGAATATCGCTCAATTCTCCACTCATCCCGGCCACAGCCGTAGAATCTAAACCATACCGTTCTAGTGGTTGATCTAAATCGATTTCTACCGAGTTTATTCCCACAGCGTTTGAAGCAAATTCTCGCATCCAATTTTCTATTTCAGATTTTGTCATTTTCATACACCCTCTATTCTTTCATCATTTAAAGCATTACTAGGCAGGTTTCTGCTTCGAGCTTATTTCTATGCCACCAAAGTATAAATTTACCTTCTTAAACACGTGTATAACTTCAAAACCTCTGATTGTGGTATAAGCGATCTGCATAGATTTAAAACCGCGAAACCGTTCTATTAGTTGATCTAAATCGATTTTTTCCGAATTTATTCCTACAACTTTTGAAGCAAACTCTTGCATCCAATTTTTCATTTCAGATTTTGTCATTTGTATGCTCCCTCTATTTTTTACTTTTCCAGTATTCCTTAAATATTCTTTTGTTGCAATTAAAATTAAAATTGCTAATGTATAAGTTATATAGAAAAAACCATAGCCATCGCTCATTCAAATGACAAACCGGTGGTTAGTATTTTAGTTGTCCTGATTATTTTGGAAGTCGTTAATAGTGGAAACATCCATAAACATACGAAAGTTTTTAACTTCGGTCTTCATTACTAACCTTGGGAATGGCTTGCAAATCCTAGGAGCGGGCTTTGTTGCATTTGAAGCGACAAAGTCAATCTATAGTTTAGCATTTATGTTCATTGCATACTCTTTACCTCAATTATTAGGCTCCTATTTCGTTGAGCCAGTTTTAAGGCGCTTTGGAGCAAAAAAAGTCGCGGCTTTTTCAGATTTCATTCGCGGTATACTTTTGATTGCCCTAGCTCTTGCGGTTCTGGTGGATTATAAAGTGTTACTACTAACCTATCTGTTGACCTTCACAGCTTCAACTTTAGATGCGTTTTATCAACCGGCCTCCAATATTCTATTCCAACAGATCCTCGCGGGAAATTTGGAGATTAGCAGGAAAAAAAGTTCACAGCTTGAACTGCTGACCCAAATAGCAATGTTATTGTCAGTAACAGGTGGTGCATTGCTAGTTGATTTGACCGGTATTTATTTTGTTTTTTTTTTAAACGCCGCAACATTTCTTGTTGCAGGAGTTATGATATGGATTATTCACATCATACCTCAATATTCAAAAGATGAGGAAGTTCGGGCTCCACTGGCACTCTATAGGTCGACCCTTATATCGCACACCGATCTCGTGTTAAATTTTTCTTTAGGTAAGATTATCCCTTCGGTTGTAAATACACTCATTATCTACTTTATTATAGGACATCTTGCGGCTTCATTTTCTACCCTTGGACTAATTGACGCCGTAGCAATTCTCGGCATTGGCATTGGCGTGTGGTCTGTCAGATTTGTAGATGAAAAGCGTAATCAACAGGCCATGAAAATTTGCATGTATACATCAGCTACTTTTTTAGCGTTTGCCGGATATGCCGGGCTTGAGATTTTAATCGCAACATTCTTTGTCTCAACCATATTTTTTGGACTTTCACGAGTTTTGGCTAGAGTTAATATCATCGAACACATCAGTGACAACGAAGCAGCAGCAGTCTATTCTACTGCTAATGTTGTAGGAATCTTCATATCAATACTCCTTACTTTTTTCACATGCATCGTTGCGGACTTCTTTGGCATAGCCTTTGGATTTTTTACTCTCGCGGCGTTTTTTGCAGCGGCCACATTATTTATAATTATGCGACAAAAAAAGTCGCAACGAGAGAATCTTAAAACTGGAGAGCTGCGTTATGAGCAATTATACAAAACCAACAACACCAGAAGACCAAACAAGTAGTGGAAGTAAAGCCCCCGACATGGTAATTGCTAACCAATCAATTTTTAGAAGGCAATTGATAGTAGCGGGATCGACAGTGGCAATTCCTGTGATCTGGTTCTTAGTTGGCATATCTTTACCATTCTTTATTAACATTCCCTGGTATTTTGTTTTGATTTGGGCAACCATGCATTACCTAGGAATGATTGGAATTTCCGTCGGGTTTCATAGGCTTGCATCACATTCTAGCTTTAAAGGTACTACTTTTGTGAAGGCCATGTTGCTAATTTTCGGATCAATGTCTGCACAAGGCCCAGTTATCTACTGGGTGAGCAATCACAGAAGACATCACCACAAAGCAGATAAAGAGGGTGATGTTCATTCACCATACTTTACAGAAGATGGTCATAAGTTCAAAAGAAAGTTATGGGGCTTACTACACGCCCACACTGGTTGGATGTTCAGATCCAACCCTTCAAACCCGCTTCGATACGCGAGCGGGCTTTTTAAAGAGTCCTACGTTGTGTTTGTGAACAAAAACTACTACATTTGGATTCTTTTAGGTGTTGTTATTCCTGGTTTTTTTGCACTTGCCATTGAATTCACATTTATGAATTTTTTCTTAGGTGCGCTTTATGGGGGGGTAGTGCGACTATTTACCGTTCAGCACGCAACTTGGTCGATTAACTCTCTGACTCATATGATAGGAAAAAGGCCATACAAAAGAGGAGGAGAGGCAACCAACCTTGCAATTCTTTCACTTATTACCGCCGGAGAGTCATGGCACAACAACCATCACTCTTTTCCTAGCTCTGCACGACTTGGGCTACATTGGTGGCAATTCGACCCAGGGTATATCACACTTAAAATATTGGAAAAATTACGACTAGTTTGGGATATCAAGATACCTCATAAGAAACAGATTGCTATAACAGACAATTAAGTAACTTAATAAATTCAGTAATTCATAATAAATCCGGAAATGATCATAGGATGAAACAAATGCACCATGATGGCTTACAGAACAGAGTGCTACGCCTAAGTAAACCACAACGAGGAAGCTTTAAGAGTTTTAAACTAAAACATGTAGCACCTCAACATTGCAAAGCAACTGAAGTACGTGTTGCAACTGATTGCGTAGGATTAAATTTTAGGGACGTTTTAATCGCACTCAATCGATATCCCGAAAAAGATGTTTCTATTGGTTTGGAGTTTTCTGGTAGAGTTCTTCCAAACGGGCATGAAAACTCTCATTTTGCTGTTGGTGATCGAATATTCGGGATGGCATTGGGAAGCTTTGCAAGCCAACTTGTTGTACCCGCATGTGCAGTAGCTAAATATCCCAGTTATCTAAGCCCCCAACTCGCAGCTGGCTTACCTGTTGCTTACACGACCGCTTGGCATGGCATCATAGAAATAGCCAAGTTGCGAGCTGGGCAAACTATTCTTATTCATAATGGTACAGGCGGTGTCGGCATGGCATCCATACACTTAGCACAAAAAATTGGAGCTAGAGTTATTGCAACAGCAGGATCCGCAGAGAAACGTCGTTACCTAAACGAGATGGGAGTGGAGTTTGCCTTGGATTCTCGGAATGAGGGTTTTGCTAAACACGTCTTAAATATCACTGACGGCAGAGGCGCAAATGTCGTCATTGGAGCATTGCCCCCGAAACTAAGTCGTGAAAATATTGACGCAATTTCATCTGGCGGCCATTTTGTTGATATGGGGAAAAACGTTGACCTAGACAAAGCAAAAATCTACTATTTAAGACCAGATATACGACATACTTCGATGAACCTGGGTTTAAGCGCTACAGAAGATCCGCAATGGGCAGGTAATATTTTACGAAAGTTATGTACAAAATTGTCAACTCATTCGCTACCACATCTACCTATCCGTATGTACTCAATTCATGAAGCTGAGCAAGCTTTCCGATTCCTCACTAAGTCCCAACATATTGGAAAGGTTGTTCTCCGATTCTAAAATATTAGCGTATGATTAAAGTGTTAAGGTCGCATGGCGACATGGTGGGTAATAACAAAGTCAGAAAATAAATTATAAGAAATTTCGAATTCAAAACCGTTTGGTAATGTTGATCCCAATGTTTTTGTGGAAGCGAAAATCAAGGTAGTACCAGAACCTCTTTTTTTTACTTCAACACAGTCAAAACCAAACATCTCCCCCACAACGCTAGAATACGCCTTGAAAATTGTTTCTTTCGCCGAAAAAATAAGTATAATCAATGATTTCGTATCAAAATCCGTTTGATCTCTAATCCATTCCTGTTCAAATCTAGTTAAACACCGTGATAGAATTGCCTCTACAGTTTGGTCGTCTGGCACTTTCTCAATATCAACTCCGCAAACAGCTTCAGGCACTCCTGCCGCTAATGCTAAGCAGCAACACCGCCCATTACTATGACTAATTGATCCCGACAGTCCACTGGGCCAAATTGGTGCACGATCATGTCCAACACTCAACTGCCAATCTAATATTCCAAAATGTTCGAGAGCAATTTTTGCAACGATTCTACCAGCTAAAAACTCAGCTCGTCTCTTAAATACCATTCCAGAAATAGTATCTGGATGACAGATACCGTAAAATTCATACAATTTATCCGTGAATTGTCCTATGCTAATCTGACCCATAACAAGTATAATTTCACAGCGTTCAAAGCATGAAACAGTTGAAATAAAATTATCATTGCGGTTAAACATATCTACCAGTTTCTCCATTAAATTATCATTTCTGGCTTTACAATATCCTGTTATAAGAGGGTGTCCTTTTATGCAGGAACACCCAAAACCAAGAAACTACATCAAACTTGCATTATTTGCAACAGAGCCCAAATCAGAAAAAACTAAACAAAAATATCAACCAAAGACTCTACGCCTAAATGTATCTCATTTGGGGGCAAGGTCAATAAACCCCAATCAATAAAATCTACGGTTAACTGAAAAATTGTCAATCTTTTATAAGAAAAATGTCAATATCAAAAGTTAATATACGTTAATGAAAACGCCGTGGAGAATGTTGGTAAAACATGTTGATTAAACCAAGAACGAAGTACCCTCCCCCGCAATAAATCGCGGTGCTCTTTAAATTATACTCTGGTCCAGTCTTCAAGTTTTAAATAATGTCCAACATTAAAAAAGGCTTTATCATTAGTCACCAAAGTTGCACTAGTTGAAACTGAATGTGCTGCAATTAACATATCCATATTTCCAAGTGATAAGCCTTCTTTTTCGCAATTTGATCTTAAGGAAGCATATGAAGCAGCAGCTTCAGAATCCCAGGCCAATATATCCACCCTTAATAGAAACTCTTTTACTGCCAATGGCAGATGAATGGCTTTCGGATTTTTTGCCACACCCAGCAATAACTCTGCTTCAGTAATTACAGAAATACAAATGTTTTCCATCGGGGTTTCATTCAATCTTCGTCTAACATTCAAATGAAGACCTTTTAGAACATAACTAACTGTATTGGTATCTAACATAAACAAATTAGTATTCATTAAAATAAATTCCGCTCTTGAGGTGCATCATTTTCTCTATCATTCAAAAAATCATTTGGAATATCCATGTTATCAATTAAATTAAAATAACTGGCCCATGTACCAGGTTTTTTTGAGATAATGATATCGCCTGTTTCTAGATCTCGACGAATAAAAACTTCATCACAGTCAAATCTATAATTAACCGGAAGTCTAACTGCCTGGCTTCGACCATTCATAAATAATTTAGCGGTATGTCTCATAGCAAATCCTTTTTTATTAATACATCAAAGTATATTACAATTTTAATAATATATCAAGGTATATTATTAAAGCGTCAATGTAGAGTATACCCTAATCTGATGTCAGGCAAAAATATCAAATACCGTCAGAATAGAGCCTGTTTTTATTTAATTGACAATATTTATTCATCCTCTAGAATCTAACTAGACAAAATAGAGGCAAAATCATGAGTGGACAGAGAATTGAGTATATTAGGTCAGTAATCATGATGCAATTAGAAAGTCGAACTTAATTGTTGTTATCAATTGCCTTTTATATGAGTTAGTACCATTTTTTCAAATCATTTATTACATTCCGTTTACTTTATAAAATCCAAATATTTTTGTTAATTGCTTCAACAACTCAGATTGCTTAGAAATTTCCATTTTTTGAAAGATCATACTTAATTGATTACGCGCGGTGATGGTCGTTATTTTATATAATTCGGCATGATCATTAAGGCTTAGACCTTCATAAAGCGATTTTGCAAGTCTAGATTCAGCAGGGGTTAAACCAAATGCCGCGCTGATTATTTCCACATCTGCGTAATCTTGTTTTGATGGGTCAATAATGAAAACCAGACATTGGCGGTTTGAATGGTCATTATAAACACCGCTACGAATGTTGGAGTGGATGTATGGCGATAGTGGGAAAACCATAATAACAAATTCCTTATTCATGTCATCCGTTATCCTAGCGGCATTAATTGATTTTGCATCTAATAATTGAGTTGAATTTGTGGCAGAATGAACCAGTTTTTGTAGCTGTTTATTGTCTGAATTCTTTTTAATGGCGAGGCGATTATCCCGACCAAGCCGCAATAGACCAGAGGTGAAATAATTCTCTGCGGCTCTATTGGCAAAAATCAGTTCATTATTTGAGTTTGAGATTAAAACAGCGCTGCTAAGTTGGTGCACGATATGCTCTAAACAGACCGTGTAGATTTGTACTGCCTCTAGCTTTTTACGTAAGATAATAGCCCGTTGCAAATGCTTGGTTAAAATGATCATATCGGCTTTCAGGCAAGCATAATTATCATTATTAAACTTTTCATCTTGAAATTGAATGGCAAATGTCGCGTGTAAATGTTTTTCATTAAGCACTTGCGCGCCAATGGTCGAATCTATGCCTTCTTGCGGTTTCATCCAATCATTATAAAATTCGGTGGTTTTGAAGTCCTTTAAACTAATATGATGCAGACAATTGTCAATATGACCCGTTGGTAAATTAAGTGCATATTCAAGCCATGGATTGACGTCCATATAATGTTCGGCATATTTTTGTATAAAATAATTGTCTGCGTTGCTAAAAAAATTAATTGGGGCTTCAAATTGTTCTAAATCATAAAATACAAATGAAGTCATTGTACCTGGGTATGCAATGGTGAGTTGATCAATGAATATTGACCATTTACGATCATCCAACGCGCCTGCGTAGATAAGGTCGATTAGTTCAAACATATAGTTCTTATTGTCCATATTGGTCTGAACTCCTTAATTTTATAACGCCAAATATTTTTGCCAGTTGCTTAACCAATTCGGATTGTTTAGAAATCCCCATTTTTTGAAAAATAGAACTCAATTGGTTGCGTGCGGTAGTGGTGGTCGTTTGATATAATTCAGCATGATCGCTCAAGCTTAAGCCCTCATAAAGCGATTTTGCCAGTCTAGATTCAGCAGGGGTTAAACCAAACGCCGCGCTGATTATTTCTACATCTGCGTAATCTTGTTTTGATGGGTCAATAATGAAAACCAGACATTGGCGTTTTGAATGGTCATTATAAATACCGCTACGAATGTTGGAATGGATATATGGCGAGAGTGGAAAAACCATAATAACAAATTCTTTGCCCATATCATCCGTTATTCTAGTGGCACTAATTGATTTTAAATCTAATAATTGAGTTGAACTTGTGGCGGAATGAACCAGTTTTTGTAGCTGTTTATTGTTTGAATTTTTTTTAATGGCGATGCTATTATCCCGACCAAGCAGCAATAGACCAGAGGTGAAATAATTCTCTGCGGCTCTATTAGCAAAAATCAATTCATTATTTGAGTTTGAGATTAAAACAGCACTGCTAAGTCGATGCACAATATGCTCCAAACAGTCAGTATAAATTTGTATTGCCTCTAGCTTTTTACGTAAGATAATAGCCCGTTGTAAATGCTTGGTTAAAATGACGATGTCGGCTTTCAGGCAAGCATAATTGTCATTATTAAGCTTTTCATCTTGAAATTGAACGGAAAAGGCCGCTTGTAAATGTTTTTCATTAAGCACTTGCGCGCCAATGGTCGAGTCTATGCCTTCTTGGGGCTTCATCCAATCATTATAAAATTCGGTTGTTTTGAGATCCTTTAAACTAATATGACCTCGACCATCATCAACATGACCCGTTGGCAAATCAAGAACATATTTAAGCCATGGATTGACGCCCATATAATGTTCGGCATATTTTTGTATAAAATAATCGTCTGCGTTGCTATAAAAATTAACTGGAGCTCCAGATTGTTCTAAATCATAAAATATAAAAGAAGTCATTGTACCTGGGTATGCAATGGAGAGTTGTTTAATGAATATAGACCATTTTCGATCATCCAATGCGCCTGCGTAGATAAGATCTATTAGTTCAAACATATAGTTTTTATTGTCCATATCAATATCAACTCTTTATTTTTAAAGTTCCAAATATCTTAGTAAGTTGCTTCAATAATTCAGATTGTTTGGAAATTTCCATTTTTTGAAAAATGGAGCTTAACTGATTACGCGCAGTAATAGTTGTTGTTTTATATAATTAGGCAGGGGTTAAACCACCTTCTGCCAAGCACTCTCATCCAAGGCTCGAGCATAAATTAAATCAATTAGTTCAAATATATAATCTTTTGAATACAATTCTTACTTCCTAAATAATTCATTTTATGAATCCAAATATTTTGGTAAGCTGTTTCACCAACTCAGATTGTTTATTTATACCTGTTTTTGCAAATATGGATTGCAACTGGTTGCGAGCAGTAACTTTACTAACACCCTTTAATTTTGCGTATTCAGCACTGGAATTGCCATCCAATAAAGACTTTGCTAGGCCCGCTTCAGTAATAGTAATGCCTAAACTTATTGCGATTAGTTCTTCAGAAGATCTTGGTGTTGACTTGGTATCACACAAAAACAATAATAAATTTTCATTACTCTCCCCTAATAATTGTTTTCTTGCAAGCATTGTTTTTTGCAATATTGCTAATACTATTAGATTCATCTGCTTACCTAAATCTAATCTTATACTATAGTATTTATTGCTTTTTATGATAAACTTTTCGCTGAAAATAGATGAAATAAATTTTACAAGTTTATTGTGAGACGGATTTTTACTAAGTAAAAAATTTTCTTGGTTTATAGTAAAAGTATTTGGAAATTTTAAAAAATATCGGGAAGCTTCTTGATTGGCAAAAATAACTTTCAAATTTTTATCTACTATTAACACCCCGATGTTGAGACGATTTAAAATTTGCTCTAAGCCTTCTATTTGTTGACTATGTTGGTTAAGTTTATTACGCAACATCACTGCTTGGTTTAAATGTGGGATGAGTATTTCAGCATAAGTATCACTTTGAAGCAGTTCCTCAAATTGGCTCATGGCATGTTTCCATGCTTTTTCATCTGTCACCGAATTGTACAGGTTATCAATTATTTTTAAGGCATCAAAAATTTCATGTGGCATAAATAAAACAAGGTAATTTAGTAGATATTATGAATAATACCCTCATTTTTTTATATTACATGATGCAAATGCATCATAAGCATTCATTTAATTTTTATAATATATACACCCCCACTAAAGTATATAAATAAATTATCAATACTATATGAAAGTAAAAGTAAATTTTTTGATAAGTTATACTATTGTATATGAAAAATTATATTATCTATGATGCAAATGCATCATGTGCCCCTAATTTTTTACATATATTAATAAATAGTAAATTGTTTTTACAATAAACATAATAATAAAACGGGGTATAAAATGAAAAATTTAACAAAATTATTAATATTATTCAGCACGGGTTTGAGCTTGGCTGCTTGTCAAACTGGAGGATCTTCGGGCGCATTAAAAACCCAAGGCTACACTAGTACAGTTCTTACCAATACAAAAATTGCGGTCGGAAGCTCAAAAGTTGACGTTAAACGTATTGCTAAAAACACGGTAGATGTCACCATTGATGGGAAAGTATATAAATTCACCAAGGATGATCTTAGAGAAGATGGCCGTGAGGATAGATTTAAAGAAAAAGAATTTGAAGATGTTGCCGGAATTAAGAAAATAAGGGTTACGAAGACTAGCAGTGACCTTAAAAGAGTCGAAATGTGGAAAGTCGGCATAAATCGCCCTAAAGACGGTACTTATGAAACCGGTTATCTGATAAATGGTGAAAAACCCGCAAAATTACCAACCGCAGGAACTGCAAAATATACAGGTGGTTTTGGTTGGGGTAGTATGTATAGTAAAACCAAACCAGGAGATGGTAGGAAAGGATTTTGGGGCAATCTCGAATTAAATGTTGATTTCGATAAAAGTGCAATTGATGGAAAATTATATAAAATAAAAACTAGAGATAATAGCGACAAAGAAATTGGTTTAGAGGGTGAAGTGAAAATCACTGGTGGCAAAATAACCGGTAGTGATTTTACAGCTAAGGTAGCTACCAATAGTGTTCTAACCACGAATTTGGGGCTTAACGAAAGCGCAACAGGTACTATGGATGGTGGTTTTTATGGCCATTATGGTTCCGAAGCAGTGGGTACAATTTCTTTAGAAAATAAAGACTATAAAGGTAGCTTCGCCTTTGATGCAACAGTAGAAAACTAAAAATCTCTCGGCCTCGAAACAATAGCAAACATTTGCCGTTGTTTCGAGGATTATTGAACCGTCCAAACTCCAAACAAATTGAGTAGACAAAAAAGTCACTTCGTCTTGTTTTTCCGATCATGGAATCGATTATTTGTCATGCGTAAATATCTCCTTATAATTCTGATTAGTTTTATCCCCTACCCCAGCGTCGTCAGCCATGCTGCTGAACCAAGCGTCACCGAGCTTGAGCAAGGCCAGATACTTGATAAATTACTTTTGGCCGCTCGATTGTCATTCAAACAGAAAAATTATAGTCAGGCCATAGACCTTTACCACCATATTTTAAGCCGTGATCCGTCAATCGTTCAAGTTAGGTTTTCATTAGCAGAGGCATATTTACTGCTCAAAAAATATGAACAAGCCCAATATCATTTCAAATTAGTTCTGGCACAAAAAATACCTAAACAAATCTCCAATCTCATCCGTAGCCATCTAGCGTATATCAACCATCAAAAAATATGGCAAGCAACTTATGGGTTTAATATCACACCTGAGAGTAACATCAATCAGGGTACAAATAATAAAATCATTATGATTGGCGGTATTCCGTTCACTCTGAATGATGATAATTTGGCGCAACGGGGTATCAATCTAAATGCCAATGGTGCACTGGTTATTTCACCACAGATTAACGATACTCTATACGGTCATTTTAAAATATTTGCGTCAGGTAATTACTTAACAGATAGCAAACAACTAAACTTTAATTTAGGGGGTGAGCTTGGTCTCAGCATAAAAGAAAAAACCAACAAATATAGCGCTGGCTTAACTTTTAATAAACAATATTTTGACCGAAAACCCTATTCAAATAATGTCGGTGTTTGGATGACATGGGATAAATTACTTAGCAATAAACTAAGTTGGAATGGTCGTATTTCTGCAAATAAAACAATCTATAATATTACATCAAAAGCAGACTATAATATTAGCATAGCTCAATCCCTCCGTTATGAACATAATGCTAAATTTGGGTTTAATTTTTCTCCCACTCTCACCTATAAAAAATCTCATAATAAATTGAATGACAATGCAACTGCGACTTTTTTGGTCGGTACAAGGCATAGTCTACCCAACAACTTTACTATCAACTCCAATTTTTCTGCAAAATATGGGCATTATTTTCAGAAAAATAATTTATTCGGCAAAAAGAGAAAAGACTTAACATTTGGTGTTGGTGTTAAAATTACCAATAGTAAAATTCGTATTTTTGATTTTGCACCCTATATTGAATAT
>JABSRY010000699.1 GCA_013214985.1 Hyphomicrobiales bacterium | reverse complement strand
CCTATCGAACTTAACCCAAATTGCACGGGCATTAGATTTGGAAATCCAACTCGTTCCTCGCAAAGCTCTTCCCGCCGTTCGAACTATAGTTCGTTCAACAAAACCAAGTATTGGGCATATTACAGCATTAGAAAAAATTCAAAATGCACAACAAACCATAGATAAATTTTCTCAATTTAGTAATAAGCTTGAAGGCATTTCAAAATTAAACAAAACGTTAGATTCATTAAAATATTTTTCCTATCCTAATAATCAATTGGAGCGCCTTAGTGAACAATTAAATCCAATTAATAGAATAAGTAAATTAATGTCTCAAATTCAAACTAAACAAAAATCACTAGTTGATGCCACAAAATATCAAAACTTACTAACCCAGTCGGTGCAATCTTTAAGCATCTTCAGAAACGAACTAGCACATAACACCGAAAATCTAACAGCCGTTTCAAAACCTGCGTACACATTGGAGGACGAAGATGAATAAAATTTCAATTCTCAATGTCAAACTACATGGCAATATTATTGGCACAATAACGCTCCTACCCAGTGACAAATCTATATTCTCTTTTACTGAGGAATATATTGATAATAATGATCGTGATACACTTAGTCTTTCATTTAAAGATGAATTTGGAAATCTACTAACGGATCATAGGGCGACTGGCCCAAATCTTTTGCCATTCTTTTCAAACCTATTGCCAGAAGGCATATTGCGCAAATATCTTGCTGAGCAGGCTGGCGTCAAACAAGTCAGAGAGCTTTATTTATTATGGACTCTTGGGAGAGATTTATCTGGCGCGATAACAATCGAACCACTGGATGCGGAGGAATGGCCTAAACTATCCGCTGATGAAACCGAAGCAGAAATTAAACAGCGTAAAGATAAAGCTCTTAAATTCTCACTGGCTGGTGTGCAATTGAAATTCTCCGCATTCAATGAGCGGAATGGCGGCATTACCATACCTGCCGAAGGTGATGGCGGTTCTTGGATCGTAAAACTACCAGACAGCCGATTTGATGGTGTTCCTGAAAATGAGTTTTCATTCATGAAAATTGCCAAAAAAGTCGGTATAAATGTACCTGAAATAGAACTCATTAACACTGAGAATATTCAGGGGCTGCCAAATGGGCTTGGGCGCATACAAGGTGAAAAATCATTTATTATAAAGCGTTTTGACAGATCAGACGAGGGCTTAATTCATATAGAAGATTTTGCGCAAGTGTTTGGTAGATACCCGGAAGAGAAATACAAAACTGCGAGTTATCGCAATATTGCATATGTACTAGGAATTGAAACTAGTCAACAGGATGTATCAGAATTTATTCGCCGACTCGTTTACTCAACACTAATTGGCAACGACGACATGCACCTAAAGAATTGGTCACTTATCTACTACGACAAAAGGAACGCCAGCCTATCGCCAGCTTATGACCTTCTTTCTACAATCGCATATATACCAAGTGACGAAGCCGCATTAAAATATGCACGGACAAATAAAATGTCCGAATTAAATTTAGCTGAATTGGCCTATTTAGCTGATAAATCTCGATTGCCTGAAAAATTGGTTTTAGACACAGCAAGACAAACTGTTTCTGAATTTCTTGACGTTTGGGAACAAGAAAAGAATAACTTATATCTGCCGAAACAGGTTATTAAGACCGTAGATTCTCATATCAAAACCCTAGCTATAGTAAGAGAAATGTAAACGGCAATGCAAAACTAGTCCACAGAGGCGGTAATGTTTTATTACTGCGGGCGGAGTAAAACTCTGCCAC
>JABSRY010000698.1 GCA_013214985.1 Hyphomicrobiales bacterium | reverse complement strand
AACGCAATCTGACCGTATCGGCTGAAGACTTTAACGGCGCATTACTCAGCAAGTTTAAATAGGGGCTAGGATCCCAGATCTTCATCGGTGGCTTTATTAGAGATAGTGAAGCCTCGCTACTTCTCAGCTAGGTAAGTTGACTCGTTTGTAATATGACTTATGGCCTAAAAACCTACCACAGAGAATGGCGGTGACCGATACGAAGTGTTAACTACTCGATATGGAGTTATTAAGCATGGGATCACTGAGTTTAAGGTGAACTTGTGTGAGGTGGTAGAGTTAAACATTCTCCTTCGACAAGATATGCTGGACACAGGCCGATCTAAGCAATGACGTGAAATTCTTTACATCACCGTGATGGTTAAGCGCTTCTATGTATAGGCTCGCGATAAATTGGTTTCTTTTTACACCTTGGCTCTCTGCAATCTGATCTAATAGATCCCAAAACAGCTTTTCCAATGAGATGCTGGTTACATGCCCCTGGATTCGAATGGATTTCTGAATCGGCAAGTAATGGCTGGTAGGGTTATCGAAAAACAGATTATCCATAACTTTGATTCGCACACTCGATGTTATTTAATTTGTTGAATTTTAAGGTATTATACATATTCATTGTCTTTATTACCATTCAGGGGAGTGTACAAATTCTCGAATTTAACGAGTCATCACAACTTATGATTTATTATCCGGTTATGCATGTTGCGATAAGATGATAATTTCAGGTTCTTGAGCAATGAGCTCAGGCATCTCTTTTTTTAGACGTTTGAAGTGTCCGGTATTTTGATGTTTTTCGAATGCAGCATGATCGACAAAGCTCTTGATGAAGATGAAATGTCCATGTTTTTCATTTTCTTGGTGAAGTTCATATTTGACACAGCCCAGTTCATTTCGAGTCGGTTGAACTAAGCTCTTGAGGAGCTCAAGAAGCGCCTGTTCTTTGCCACTTTGCGCCTTAAAGCGTGTCAATACATTGATCATATTTGTGCCCGTAGTCAAAAGTTACTGCCGATAATGAAAGGGGGGGCTAATGTAAGTGACTTGACTGACGAAAGGGTAGCAAAGGGGTACTACATTTCAGTTAATTAGACTAAGTAACTTCTTTCTTTACAGCTCTTTGAGTCTGATCGCTTTGTAAATGAACACAATTTTCAAGCTATGCTGGTCAGTGTAAATATCTATCAAATGGAGCGTTTTTCGAACAAAAAACAGATACTCATAAGATTAAGTACATCTTCTCTTCTACTTGTTCGTCAAAAAAATGACAAATAATTACGGTTTTATCAGACACATATTGCACATCTTTTATAAACATAATGGGCTGTCGCTGGCTTATACTTTTATTCATTTTGAGTCACCGTTCTTTATTGATAGAAATTAGAAACGACGCAAAACCTGCTGATGATAGCTGTTATTTATTGAGCTAGACTGTGGTCTTGTTTCGGGGGAAGAAGATAAGGAGATATTGTGGAATTAGGTATTAGCGAACTTTGGCTATTTGTCATTTCAGGCATCATGTTAAACATCATTCCCGGACCTGACTCTTTATACATCATAGGCCGTAGTGCCTCCCAAGGCTTTAGGGCAGGTTCAACCGCGGCCTGCGGAATAGCCAGTGGAACCTTAGTGCATATCTTTGCGGCAGCTTTTGGCTTATCAGCTATTTTGGCGACATCAGCCATGGCTTTTACTATCATCAAGATCCTAGGTTGTGCATATCTGATCTTTATGGGGGTCTCTATGCTGCTGAGCAAGGCAGGACCATCTGCCAAGAATAGTG
>JABSRY010000697.1 GCA_013214985.1 Hyphomicrobiales bacterium | reverse complement strand
ATCAACCCAATGACTGGTCAGTGAAAAGTGTAGCTTAAATCAATACTAAATCTGTCGCAGATTTGGGGACCACCTCATATTTCACTCGAACAATTGTTGATGCTCAAGAAATTACTCAAGATGGCGCTAGCAAAAAAGCTATTCTAAAAAATGATTTTGGAGCACTTGCAGAAGCAATAACGCCGACTTTCAACAGATTAAAGGCCAACAACACAATTGATTTCTTCAAGTAAACGGGCTTCAATACGGTTTATTCTATCAAGATAAAATGTATTATGATAATTTTGGTTTTGACGGTGCTAACTTTGATGAAGCCACTAATTTTATATTTGCAGAAGACAAAGGTTATAGCCTAGTCACCACGGTTCTTCCTTTAAATAACTCTAAAGAAGTTAAATTAATTATTGCTGTAGAAAACACCAATTCATTGGTCGCTATTAGGTATTTTGAAATTGGTTCGTTACTCGTGCCATTTCTTTCCATCCTTATTATTGCGGTTATTCTTTATTTAGTGATTAAGAGAGTTTCTACTGTTCTTATTAAAAGCTCTGAAGGGATGGCAAAACTCGCTCAAAAAACTTTGAAATCGAGACGACCGTTTATAAATATAAAGACGAAGTTGGAAAAATTATATCCACTTTGTTAGTTCTGCGAAACAAGTTACAAACGGCATTTGAAAAAGAACAACAAGAAGAAAAAATTACGTAACGAGCTTGCCGAAGCTAAGAATATTCATAACGTAGTTAAAGGGTTTGAAAAAAATGCCAATAATGTCGTTAAAAACCTTTTGCAACCTTCTTCACATTTAACCAGTGGTTCCGATCTTTTAAGAAACTCCATATCGGATTCTCAAGTCGCATCGACAGTCGTGAACAAGGCTTCTTCTAACGCTTCTGAAAATGTTAAAATTGTAATATCTGCTGTAGAAAAAATGGATATTTCAATTTCAAAAATCTCTAATGATATCGACAAAACACTGAAGAATTAGAGATTGCGACAAAAGAAATCGAAAACATTATATCGCTGATTCAAGGTATTATGGAACAAACAAACCTATTGGCCTTAAACGCTACGATTGAAGCTGCACGCGCGGGTGAAGCTGGTAAAGGCTTTAGGTAGTTGCTGCTGAAGTTAAAAATTTTGCGCAACAGACTACCCAAGCGACAGCACAAATAATCGACCGAGTTAAAGAATTAGAAGCTGTTTCAAGTGAAGTAATAAGTACAATTGGCCTTATTGAGACTTCTGTAAATGATGTTAACCAATATTCAAATGATGTTGCCACTGCCATTGAAGAACAAACGACAATCATCAACAATATTATAGAGAATGTAGAACGTGTCTCGCTTAGTGTCGTGAAAATATCAGAGAGCATGGTTTCGATGAACAATGTCATTAACCAAGTACAAAACGTAAGTTCAAATGTTTCAAAATCTTCAGACGTATTAACGGTACAAGCAAACGGAGTAAAAGTTGAAATTGATAGTTTATGCGAACAAATCGCTTAGTCCTCAGCCACAATATGCCGTTATTTGGAGCCAAATGTTAGGGCAGTAATTATATAGCCTTGGCTAAAACCTACTTTAGCTAAGGTTTTTTAATTAGCGTGTTGAAATTTGAGCATGGTGAGTAAGCTCTCTTCACCCAATTTGTTAAACTCGATGATACGAGATTTTTGCGAGCGCTTTGCCCAACCAAGTGTTTCGAACTTTGTTAGTAAAGCTGCACCCAAGCCACCTGCAAGATGAGGCCGCCTTACGCTCCAATCTAAACATGCTAGG
>JABSRY010000696.1 GCA_013214985.1 Hyphomicrobiales bacterium | reverse complement strand
TTATAGAAGGAAACAAAGCCGTCGCCGCTGAATTCGGCTTCACTGAAGGACACATCACTGTCGCCACTGAATTGGGCGTTACGGAAGGAAACATCGCCGGCGCCGCTGAATTGGGCGCCATAGAAGGAAACATCGCCGTTCGGAAATATATATTCTTCAAATAAAATATAACCACCATCACATTTATCTCGATGTTCTCCAAAATCAACACCTCTAAAATCGACATTAGCATCAGGATGCTTTTCTACCCATTCATTCCATTTATTTTTACCAGCCAACCATAAGTCAATGGCTTTTTTGTCCTTTAATGTATATTGCTCTGGTTCATCTACCATAATATGCTTTCAAAATAAATTAACTAATATGTGTTGAAATATGTACAATCCTAACAATTCCTATTGATAGGATTGTACATAACGTCATTCTAAATTCAATATTGTTTTTATTATTAATATGTCTTATGGTCGTGTTAATTATTGTCACCTCAATTGTGGATGCAAAAATTAACATCCCAATATTTTTATACAGATCTTCCAGTGAAATTTTCACCTGAACATCGCTTTTTGTATCCGTTATTGTTGGTTCATGACCGACCAAAACGCACAAATATTAAATAGTCTCACTTATCATTCCAATAGCCCATTGGCTAAAGCCTTGCCTGCATCCTTGCATTGGCAGTTAAAACTTGGCGATGCTGCTAATGATAATTTAGGCATTACCGTTGAAGCCATTGCCGATATTGAGCAATGTTTGGGTATTATCTGCACCACGCAAAAAGGCAGTGTGCCGCTTGATCCTAATTTTGCAGTCGATATTGAAACTTATATCGATAAACCATCGTCTAATAGTATTCCGCTAATTGTAAGCGAACTCACCACTGCCATTATTGTATTTGAACCGCGTGTTGTGTTGATGGGCGTTACCGCCATTATAAACAATTATTCCAATATCATTGCGACCATTACTTGGCGACCAACTGAGGCGATTAATCACCAATTAATCTATACAGAGGTGGCGCTATGAAACCATTAGCTAAACCAGTATTTTTTGATACAGATGCTTTAAAGCACGAACAAGAACTTATAGAAATATTTGAAGGATTAGCAGATCGTAAACTATATCCTGCTCAACTAGAAACACTTTTAATAAAACTCATCACCTATGTTGGCTCTGTATTGCGTGCCGACGCCCATCATAGCTTATTACAAAATCTAGTGCAATATGCCCAAGGTGAGATGATAGACCAACATGCTATTAATCGCTCCATTAATCATGAGATTAAACGCATTGATGCCTCTTTTGCCAAGACCACCTTGCGCTTTTCTACCGATGCTGTGGTAGCGCAAGATATTGTTATTCCGATTTTTACCAATGTTTCATCTGCAGATGGTCAATTTACTTTTATTACAGATGGCGAAGTAAAATTAATCGCTGGTCAATTGTCAATCGACATTGCCGCCACTGCCAATATTAAAGGTAAAGCTGCAAATGATTTAAGCGTTGGTACTCTGACTGAATTAGAAGAACCCATTGCTTATATTGATGCTGTGCAAAATATCACCCTTACTTCTGGCGGTGCAGACATTGAAGATGATGACCATTTTAAAGAACGGGTTCGCACAGCCGATAATTTACTTTCTAAAGGCGGGCCAATTGGTGGCTATATTGGCCTTGTATTTGGCGCGCATGCGGATATTAAAGCCGTCACCATTAAAAGCCCATTGCCCAATGATATTCATGTCTATCCATTATTATCAACTGGCATTGTTTCCCCAGAAATCAA
>JABSRY010000695.1 GCA_013214985.1 Hyphomicrobiales bacterium | reverse complement strand
CTAAACATGCTAGGCAGGTTGGTCTTTTTTGGAGGTTCAACTTATCCATTTCGATGCCGAAATTATTAAAATATTCTATGCCGTGTGGTGTGACTTTTATATTTTCTTTATCTCTAATTATTAGTTTTTGTTCGATGAACATATCTAACAATTTAACTGCTAAATCGCCTGCTAGATGGTCGTAACAGCGCCTTGCTTTGCGAAGTGCTGGCTCCTTTGGCCCCATACGCACCCTTTTGGGTGCTAAATCGGCCGCCACATTGGTCATTTTTTCTAATAATTCGGCAATTTCGTGGTTGGCCAGACGATAATATTTATGCCGACCTTGTTTTTCTACCTTTAAAAAATTACCTGCCAATAGTTTGGCCAAATGTGAGCTAGTGGTTTGCTTTGTAACGCCCGCCTCCACCGTTAGTTCTGTCGCGGTTAGTGCGCAACCGCTGATTAATGCGGTTAGGATATTTGCACGAGCGGGGTCGCCTATTAATGCGGCAATCATAGATATATCTGGACCTAATTTCATAGTTCGAGCTTAATCGAACCATTAGCATCTGTCAAACTGCTATTAAATAGGAATAATTCATATTAAAGGCGTTCTAATGTTACTAAATTATCTCTACGAAAATTATTTTGAAAAATCAGAATTTTGCAATGCAGCAAATATTAATTTGTCTCAATTGGGGGCATTAGAATCTGCAAATTTAACCCCCAAAGCTTCCTATATTCTTGAAGTGGGTTTGCATGTAAAAAGTTTTATAGCAGCCCATGAAGAGCAACAAATTTACCAATTTTATTTGAAAGGCCAGTTGGTTTGGCTTAAGCAAATAGAACAAAAAAACATATCGACCGAAAATGGCGCGCGGCATTATTTTGAAACCCAATATAATTTAGCCATTGATAAATTTTTGGAATCTGATTTGGGTCAAAATATTGTGCAAATCTACCCACAAACCGAGTGGGATTTGACTGAATATAATGCTATATGGCGGGAGTTTTTAGCAGGCACTTATGGTCTTTGTACGCGTACAGGCTCGCCCGACCAAATTTTTCTTAAGCATGTTTATATTCGGTTTATTGAATTTATAACCAAACGCCATCAACCAGATAAAATAAAACAAAATTTACGTGATTTACTAAAAACAGCAGTGGAAGAGTTGGACAAAGTGGAGAGTGACTTTGCAGCCCATGAAGTGGCTCTATCCTCTCGTCAAAGATGCATTATTAACCCAAGGAAGGATTATTTGAAATGATTACCTGTTTTATAAAATATGAAATTGACCCTTATAAGCGTCGCCAGTTTGAGCAATATGCTCAAAATTGGGGGCAGGTCATTCCACAATGTGGGGCGGATTTAATTGGCTATTATGCACCGCATGAAGGGTCGACCACAACAGCCTATGGCCTTTATAACATTGAAGATTTGGCAGCGTATCAGGCATATCGAGCCAGACTTGCTGCCCACCCGTTGGGTAAAGAAAATTACCAATTTGCCATGGATGAAAAGTTCATTGTTAAAGAAGAACGGATTTTTTTAACCAATGCATCGCTGCCGCATAAAGGATTAATAAAACCATGATTGCTGTAATTTTTGAAGCCAAACCAAAACATAATAAATATGATGAATATTTGGAGATTGCCGCCAAATTAAAACCGCTGTTAAAAGAGATTGATGGCTTTATTAGCATTGAGCGTTTTTCGAGCATGACGGAACAAGGAAAAGTTTTATCGCTATCATTTTGGCGAGATGAAGCGGCTATAAAACAATGGCGTAATTTAGAAATGC
>JABSRY010000694.1 GCA_013214985.1 Hyphomicrobiales bacterium | reverse complement strand
TAAAACATTTTATCGAAGACCTGTCCTCAATAGAGGATGCGAGCGTCGATTTGGTCATTTCAAATTGTGTGATTAATTTGGCACCCGAAAAAAGCAAAGTATTCGCCGAAATATACCGCGTATTAAAATCGGGCGGCGAGCTTTATTTTGCCGATGTATTTGGCGATAGACGGTTGGGCGATGCGCTTAAATCCGACCCTGTAATTGTTGGCGAATGTTTGGGCGGTGCTTTATATACCGAAGATTATAGAAGACAAATGGCCGAACTGGGCTTAAATATGTCTTACACCATTGTCAATAATGTATTAGAGGTCGAAGACCCTAATTTAAAAGAAAAATTAGCACATATTAATTTCACATCACAAACCGTCAGGGCGTTTAAAATACCAGCCGAAGATCGTGATGAAAATTATGGCCATGTCGCTATATATGATGGCTCAATAGCCGAACATAAAGCGGGCTTTGAATTTGATGAGAATGTCTATTTCCCGACAGGTCAGCCAGTAAAAATATCAGGCAATATCGCGAGTATTTTACTTAAAAGCCGTTATAAATCTGCATTTAAAGTTGAAGGCGATTTTGAAAATCATAACGGTTTATTCAAACAGCCTTGTTGTGCACCAAAAGCCAAATCAAGCACTTGTTGCTAGCCGATAAAAACTTACTTTAACGGCTATTGGTCGGTGTCGTGCCATTATATAATGACGCTTTGTCGGCTTTATCCTTAAGCGTGTCAATTTTGTCATTATAAATGGTTGGTATGCCGCCTTTAAATTCATTGGCATTGGTGCTTTTGGGTTTTAGCTTCAATTTAATAAATTCATCTTTTATCAAACTATCAATGGGTTGCTTGCTGTAATATGCCCATAAATCGGCAGGCGCCTCAACAGGCTTAGTAATCCTACTTATAGGATCGTTTTTATCATCTTTTGTTGTGGTCGTGGTTTTAATAGTTTGGTTTGCTGCGGCAAAAACATAGCGCTTATTAACAACTGCCATTTTGGGAATTTGCCCAGTTTTCAAAAATAGCGTATCACCTTCTGCAAGGTTTTTCCAAAAATCTATCCACTTATGGTCTTTGTATTTTTCTAAATTTGCTTTGTTTAACCTAAACGGCAATGCATGAACCTGAAAGCGGCGTTGCCCATTTTTAAAGGCATCGCGGGCTAATAAATAAACCTGCTCAATGCTCGAATTGGTTAAAGCATAACACCCGCGCGATGAGCAAGCCCCATGTACCATAAGATGCGAGCCAGTGCGGCCGCGGGCACGGTCATAAAAATTGGGGTATCCAAGGTTAAACGATAGATGAAATTTAGAACGCGGGTTCATTTGTGCGGGCGTAACCACGTAAAAACCTTCGGGGGCTTGGCGGTCACCTTCTTTTAATTTCGGGCCAAGTTCGCCAGACCAACTACAAATTCCATAACTTTTAAAAAACTCAAATTTTCCGTCTTTTTCCATCCAAAGTTCAAAACGGTTTTCTTGCTTATAAATACGGGCGAGTATTCTCGCACCAAGTTTAAAACCACGGTCTTTAATGCTTTTAACTAAATAATGGGGCAATGGTTTTTTATAAGCGTCCGAGTCTGTATACCAATTACAGCCAGACAAAAGAGCCAGTGACAGAATAACTGGTAAAATTTTAAACCAAAAATTTGGAATTTTTTTAAAAAATTCTTTTTTCTTATTATGACGTCTCCTTATTTCCATTAGTAAAAGGTGTCTTTTTGGAACGAAAAAAAACGTAAAAAAAGAAATAATAAAAACGTAAAATAATAAAAAGAG
>JABSRY010000693.1 GCA_013214985.1 Hyphomicrobiales bacterium | reverse complement strand
GCGTGCTCAATCGCATGACCTTGCTGTTACCCTTGGTGATAATCCTTTTTTTAACACCGCTTATTATAGAAGCTAGCAGTGTCGCTAATTCCCTCTTGATAGTATTAAGTAAGGTTTTGTTAACTTTTCAAATATCTCGCTGTATTAGCGCTTTGTTAAATGTCAGTAAAAGCATATACCAAGAAAGTGCCAAACAACGCTTTTTACCGTTAAGTGCCATTATTCAAATCATTAAATTAGCGTTATATTTAGTGACCAGTATTATTATTATTTCGCTTATTATAGACCGCTCACCGGTGTATTTACTGAGTGGTTTAGGTGCTTTAACCGCGGTGTTATTATTGGTTTTTCAAGATACCATCAAAGGTTTAGTCGCCAGTATTCAAATCTCAGCAAACCGTATGGTGGTTGCCGGTGATTGGGTTGAATTACCTGAATATGGCGCCGATGGTGATGTATTGGAAATAGGCTTAAGTACGGTAAAAATAGAAAATTTTGATAAAACTATTACTACGGTACCCACTTACGCTTTGATAAGTGGCTCTTTCAAAAACTGGCGTAATATGTATAACACCGGAGCGCGCCGCATTAAGCGTACGATTATTATTGATATTGCCAGTATTGATTTTTACAGTGCCGAACAAATAAATCAGCTCACTAAGGCCAATTTACTACACGGTTACCTTAGTGATAAAAAGCAAGAACTGGCGAAAAGTGGACCAGGAAATAACAGTGAACAAGATAATGATGAAACTGCCCAAGCGCTGAGTTCTCTCAATAACCGACAATTGACTAATATCGGTACATTTCGCGCTTATATCACCAAATACCTACAACAAAATAGCCTTATCCGCGCTGACCTAACTTGTATGGTTAGACAGCTTACTGCGACGCAAGCGGGTTTGCCTTTGGAAATATACTGCTTTGCAAATACCACCAATTGGCTTGAGTATGAGGCAATTCAAGCCGATATTTTTGACCACCTATTTGCTATTGCACCGCAGTTCGATTTACGTATTTTTCAGCATCCAAGCGGTCATGATTGGCAAAATAAATCATAAAAAACTCATAAATAATTAATAAAATAGAGTATTAAAATGAAATCAATTGAAGAGCAATTAGCACGCTATAAAAGTGTACATTTAAATCAAAAAAACATTAATACCCATTTTGTTGGTGTGCCCTTAATTGTTTTGGCCGTCACCTTGATGCTGAGTACTATTGGTTTTGAAATAAAAGTGGATGATGTCTTAAGCGCACCCTTCACCCTAGAGTTTACCTTAGCTATGGTGATTTTTGCGGTTATAGCTATTTATTATTTATTTTTACACCGACTATTAGCCTTGGGTATGCTGGTTTATATCGCAGTAAACTTGTTTGTCGCGCACTTATTTAGTGGTATTGATAACCTGTTTTATATGGCCATAGGTTTGTTTGTGATTGGCTGGATTATTCAATTTGTTGGTCATCATTATGAAAAAGCGAAACCGGCTTTTGTTGATGACTTGAGCCAGTTTCTTATTGGGCCATTATTTTTAATGGCTGAAGTGTATTTTATGCTCGGGTTAGAGCCAGTATTAAAAGCTCACATTACTTCACTAGCAGTAGAAAAACGCAAAGCATTAGAACAGCAAAAACGCGCTAAATAGCCCGAACTACTGGCTTGAAAATTATGTGGCGATAAATTTTATAGCCACATACTTTATCGTTGTCTAATTACACCTTCTTGCATAGTTGAAGCAACGAGTTGTCCCTGGTGCTTTACCTTAATAAAAAATATTTGTCCGCGCTGA
>JABSRY010000692.1 GCA_013214985.1 Hyphomicrobiales bacterium | reverse complement strand
ATACTGGCTGCGCAACCGTCCAAGCGATAAATCATCATTAGCCATTTTATAGGCTATTGCACTGCGCAATAAAATATAGCGTTCAGCATCAATTAATGGCGTGTCACCTTGCCATTTGTTTAGCACCATCGATTCAAATTCCTCGCCCGCCTTTTGCCAAAAATTACCACGCCAGTATGCTTCAGATTTAATAATCGAAATATCCCTACCGCTATAACCTTCAAGTCGAGTAATCGCCGATTCTATACGCCCAATTTCTACCAATGCCCGTGCTTCAAGCAAATCGCGCTTACGTACAATATGCTTAGGCATGTTCGCAGTACGCGATTTTGCAATAGTCTGTATGGTTTTTTCGGGCTGATAATTAAGCAGCTGCACCATCGCCAGTTTTGCAGCAACATCAGCCTTAGCAATACCTTTTAGTCGCTTATTCACCTGATGGTCTAATAATTCAATTGCTTGGTCAAGCAAATCAACATCAATTAAACGGTCGACTAAATGGCGGATCATTTCATCGCCCTTGCGCCCCACAGGGGTCAACTCTCTAAAATCATAAAATAAACTAAGTGCTTTAAACGGCGGCATTTCTTTAGCCTTACCATTCAAATATAACGCCTCAAAAACTTCAGATATATAACGCGATGTATCCCGTCCAACATCATTATCGTCAAATTTTGATGCCACTCTTTTTAGCACAGTAAAACCTTGACGATAATCCCCTTTATCCATATAAAGCTTACCCAAATTCAAGCTATTATTCTGCTCAATTTTGTCACCGCGCCACACCACAACATTGCCATTAAGCCGATCAATCGCTTCATCAATATTAATAACGCCCGTTTTATATTCTAAAATACTCAAAATACCATCCGCCTCAGCACTTACGGGGCGAATATTATATCCACTAGCTTTCTTAAACCTCAAAATAGCTTCTTCCATATCATCATTTAGACGGCTAAATTTACCCATTAAGAGCCAATATTTAGCTTTTTGAAGGTCAGTTTGCATAACATTACTAAGTATAATCAAATGCTTCTGAGCCACATTAAGGCTTGGAATTTCCAAAGCAGATTCAATCGCAACAATTAAAAAGTCTGCTTCCATTTTAGGTGGCAATTGCGCCAATAATGCCGCTGAGCCATCAAATTCTTTCAACGCTTCTTGATGCGCACCAGTATTTGCTAAAGCATATGCCCTAAACATTCTTGCGGTATCATTGTTTCTAATCGCAACCGCACTTAATGCATTAATAGCCTTTTTATGCCTACCAGCAAGCGCATATGCAGCACCTTGCAAGTTTTTAAACCGCGCCGTATTGGCACTAACAGGCGACATAAATTCTTCAAAAGCCAACATGCCCAATGCCTCATTTGGCATCAGATACGACAATAAAAATTCAGCCATTTCTAATCGATATATAGACCGCTCCGTTTCGTCTTTTGCCTTTTCAATTAAATCGTTCAGCTCACGCCGCTTGACCAAAAAGCTTGTACCCTTTTTTTCAAGGTCTCTAAATTCAATCGAGCTTGGGCGTTTTATTTCACCACTTTTCAAAGTATCAAATTTATTCGAAAAATTCTGCCCCACCGTTAATGATAGTCCCTCACGGTTCGACACCACAACTAAATCAAAATTAACATCCACTCGTAAATCGTCCGACAACGCCTGAAAAATCAAACCATGAACCGTCGGCAAAGCTGCAAATTCAACAAAATTATGTGTTTTAAGCAAGCCCCTTGCGGGCCCCTCCGCCGTTACAACGGCAATTCTGTCTCCAATAATTTCATCGGTGAACC
>JABSRY010000691.1 GCA_013214985.1 Hyphomicrobiales bacterium | reverse complement strand
TTTTCCTCGTCCGGTTAAAAACCAGTCAAGCAAAAATTGTAGCTTAAGTCACTGTCTCATTATTGGGGACTACCTCAATTAGCCACCAAAGGTTTTCGTCGTTGAGCGCCATCCAAAAAGCTTTATGAATAGTAGAATGGCGGAAATATGCCAACAAGCCATTGCCAAGGTTGCGGAATAAACCATCCGACCATCATTACCCAACCGCCAATGGATAAAAACTTACCCATTGCAAAGCCTTGTATTTTATTATCTGCAGTTAGCACCAAAAATAAGGCAGAAAGCACTGAGAATAAAGATCCTGCAGCCGAGAATAATAATATTTGACCAAAAGGCAGCATCGCGAGGTCGATAATATAGAACATCATGACGAGTAATATGAAGCTAAATAATGCCTGCTAATAACATGGAGATCGAGAAATTATCGCGCAAAATAAGCTTTTTATCGTTCTTAATGAATTTTGGAATAGTTGAAAAGAAATTCATATCAAATATGCCCTTCAATATGCTTGATGAAAGCCTTGTTTGCCCAATAACCCAAACCCGTAATGTAAAGCAAGCTGCCGCCTAATGCATAAACATATTGCCAAATTACTAAATTATCAAACGCACCGAGCACTAACATGGTCGGCGGTAAAACTGGAAATAAAAGTAAAGCCCAATGGTCAGTTAGACCCGTAAAATAAAAAATCGGTGTTTGTAAGAAAATAATAACCACCAACATTGGCATAAAAAAATTGGTAATCTTGCGGCAACGCACAATCATAATCATCCCAGTTTGAACAAAAATTATGCATATTAGAAATGACGCAGATATTAAAACAAATAAATTGGGCATTTCAATCGTAAAACCCATAAAATATAAGATGATTAGCGCGCCACTAAGCATAATAATGGCTTCTAAGCTTGCCAACAAGATCAGGCTTACAATTTTACCAATAATATATTGGTTGCTTGTTAAGGGTGATATTAGCGTTGCAGTTATAGTGCCTTCATCTCTTTCAAACAGCACCATTGCGGCGGCATATAAAAAGGTCGATCCGCCAACAACAAGCAGCATAATACCCGCCATCCAAAGTGGCAAATATTCTATATTTACCAGTTGAGACATAGCGATTGCAATGATAATGCCAACACCGATGCCAATATGGTAAAGTCCGTTACGGTATTGCACAAGCATATTGGTTTTAATTTCGCTAAACAGGCGATACATTTTAACCTCCTGTCGTTAGATTTTGGCCAGTAATTTCGATAAACACATTTTCTAGCGTTGTCTCTTCGCTATGAATAGTTTCGATATATTGACCAGAGTTTAATAGGTCGAAAAACGCTTGGTTTTTGCCAATATCATCCAGTGAAAATTTGGCAGTTTGGTTTATGTTTTTTGCATTCAAATATTCTATATTAACAAAGCGCTTGCCATATTGTTTTTTAAAGTTCGACGGCCTGTCGATAGCCCGTAGCCTTCCATCGGTTACAAAGGCTACGTGGTTGCACATTTGGTCTGCAAGTGTCATATTGTGGGTGGTAATAAAAATAGTTGTGCCCTTGTCTCGCAGCCTAAACATTAGCTCTTTTATTCTTGTCGAATTTACAGGGTCAAGGCCAGATGTTGGCTCATCTAGAAATAATATTTTAGGCCTATGCACCAAAGCGCGTGCTACATTAAGTCGAATTTTCATGCCCTTAGAAAAATCGGAAACTTTCTTATCGGCATGCTCATCTAGGTTTACCCACGACAAAATATCCATAATTTGTTCTTTTTCACCTGCATATAGTGATGAAAAATGTTCTAAATTCT
>JABSRY010000690.1 GCA_013214985.1 Hyphomicrobiales bacterium | reverse complement strand
AAATTGAGGATTTAGAAAAGTCATCCTCCATTTTTACACTAATTAAGAATTTTAACGCTGATGTGGGTTGTGAAATATCAGAACGATTAACGGGCCTCTATAAAGAGGCAAAAATCAGTTATAAGGATACGGCTAAAAATAAGCAGATTGAACATACAGAAACTGCAAAAGACATTAAATCGGGCGATAGTCTTAAAATTGATGATCGCGTTGAAAACAAAGCCGAAGCCATAAAATTATGCAAAGCCAAATTGCATGAGAAAAACAAACACCGGGTTACGGCCAACTTTTCTATGGTTGGCAATCCGTTATTTGTGGCGGGCATTAATGTAAATTTAGTTGGCTATGGCAAGAGAAGTGGGAAGTTTCATATTACCATGAGCCGGCATAGCATTGACCGCTCTGGTGGCTATATTACAGAATGGGAGGGATATCGTGTCTTTGATTAAAGCAACGGTGGTTAAAATTGATGCGGCAAAAGCCCTGGTTAAAGTTAAGTTTGAACAACATGAAAATATGGTGTCCGGTTGGCTTAATATATTGCAAATGAACGCTAGCAATTATGCCATTTATTCTACCCCAGAAAAGGGTGCGCGGGTTTGGGTGGATATGGATGATAATTTTGAGGAAGGGGTTATGGTTGGTGCTTATTATGATGCTGATAATTCGCCGCCATCTTCATCTGCAGGGGCAATGCATATTAAGGGTAAGGATGGTAGCGAGATCTTGATCGATGGTGGGAACATTAAAATATCAGTACCAGGCAATGTTGATATTGAGGCCGCAGCGGATGTTAATATAACTGCAGCCAGTAATGTGACTGTTACTGCTGCAGTTACCATTTTGGACGGTATTGTTAAACTAGGCGGAGCAAATGCTGCAACCCCTGTGATGGGCAGTAGTAAGGTGTTTGTTAAGTTGTGATTCTACATTTTGAATTTATTACGCAATGCCAAACCAAATAAGAATATTAGTATATAATTGAATAGTTGAGTAATAAGCGTGACAATATAGAGCCATTCTGGAACACCACCAGTCGATTCTGGATATAATATTTTGAGATTATCGCTTGCAGCGGATTTCGCACTCGATAAAAATGGAACAATATTACTTGATGAATAATTAAATGCCGTCCAAAAATTATAACATTCCGCAAAGTGCGAGTGCATTATTATGCTTGCAATTAATAGAAAAATCATACCAAGAAATGGGTTAATTAGGCTTTGGCCATAATTGCTAATGCCAGAATAAATAGCATTTACCATTGATTGAAAAAATGTCAAATCATGCCATCTTTTAGCACGTAATTCTTCTCCATGAAAGGCCAAGGCTCTGTCATGATCTTTATTTGCGACTGCAATTTCTTTTAACCGCCTAAATCTAGCCGCATCATCTTCATCAGTTGCACTGTACGCTTTGTAGAAGCCAAGTTTTTCAAATTGTCTTTCTCTGTTCAATTTGCAATCTAAATTATGCAAAGTTACAGAATGCCCCAATTTCGTGTCAGTTAAGTCCAGCACACAACTGAATGTACTATTAGGTAGAGTTAGACTTTTTTCAAAAGATGCATGCTTAAAACTAAAGCTTTTTATCGTTTCTGTTTCTTGCAAATTAGCAAAAGATACTATTCCCGTAAATTGTGTTCGTTCAAAACTTACACCACCATTAAAACTTTTATTTTCATTGGCAAAAACTAAACTATCGAATGAAACATCGCCGTCGCTGTTGAATCGGACGTTATTGAAGGAAACATCGCCGTTGCCGCTGAATTGGGCTTCATTGAAAGAAACATTGCCGTCGCCGCTGAATT
>JABSRY010000069.1 GCA_013214985.1 Hyphomicrobiales bacterium | reverse complement strand
ACTTTAGGGTCTGACAAAAACTCGCGTAGATATTTTTTAACATCTTTTACTGAGGTGCTATCGGGTGTGCCTAAATTAACCAGTAAAACACCCATTTTACCGCCTTTGGTCGCCATATGGCTTTGTGGCATAAAGCTTGTAACCGTGCGAATAGAGGGCTCATTGCTGGCATTTAAAATGCGCGATGATTTAACAAATTCTAGCATATTGTCAATATTATCATCATTTTTTTGCATAAACGCACCTTAATTTCATATAACGCTCAAAACTTAACATTGGAGCGTTTCTAAACATATAACTTATTATTCTAGCAGTTACAATTTATATATTAATAAACCAAAATGTGAATTTGGCAATTTGTCGCATGTATATTGTTAAAACAAAAATGCCTGCCAAGCAGGCAGGCATTTTAAAGTTATCAGTTCTTATTACCCGTAAATTTGGGTTGGTAACCAAGTAGAAATTCCTGGGAAATACCACAAAAGCATCAGTGCAAATAATTGAATTATCACAAAAGGAATTACCCCTTTATAAATATGCATTGTAGTAACTTCTGGTGGTGCAACGCCGCGTAAGTAGAATAATGCAAAACCAAATGGCGGTGTTAAGAAACTGGTTTGCAAGTTAACGGCCATCATCACACCTAACCAAACTGGGCTCATTAATACACCTGGGCTAATTTCCATTTGTAATAAAATTGGTGCAACAATTGGTACCACGATGAACACGATTTCAAGGAAGTCTAAGAAGAACCCCATGATAAACATGACCAACATAACCAATAATATTGCACCAATAGTTCCCCCCGGAAGATCGGTTAAAATATGCTCGATATATTCGTCGCCGCCAAAACCACGAAATGCTAATGAGAATAGAGCGGCACCTACAAGGATGATAAATACCATTGAAGATATTTCCATTGTGGTACGCATTACGCTTATAAGCACTCGGTTGTTGGTACGATCCATCTGACCAAATGTCCGTTTTAGGCCAGTTGCAATACCCATTATCATGAATATCGAAAGAATAAAACATACGCCTATTGCGATTTTATTGGGTAGTGAAATCACTTCTACATTTAGACGCATATCCGCATAAGACGAAATGATGATCATCGCAAAGACTGATAAACCACCGATTAGAATCCAACGGCCTTTTTCGGGGTTAATACGATAGCCCGCCAATAAAATACTACCAACTGAGCCAACAGCAGCGGCTTCGGTAGGGGATGCGAGCCCGCCCAAAATAGAACCTAGAACCGCCAAAATAAGCACTAAGGGTGCAAATAGTGAAGACAAAAGACTCTTATAAAACGCAACTTTATCGGTATTGTCTAGCTCATCTTGTGGAATGGGCGGTGCCTTATGCGGTGCAATTATAACAAATATGATTTGATATAAAATATACATACCAACCAGCATTAGGCCTGGGAATAACGCGCCAGCAAATAAATCATTCGCGGTGATGGTGTCTGGACTGAAAATACCCATTTCAAACTGAGCTCTTTGATAGCTATTTGACAATTGTTCGCCAAGCAGCACCAAAACGATCGAGGGTGGAATAATTTGACCCAACGTACCCGAAGCAGCGATAGTGCCGGTTGCCAAGGTAATGCTGTAGCCCCGTTTAAGCATGGTTGGCAAACTGAGCAAGCCCATGGTAACCACGGTGGCGCCCACAATACCTGTAGAGGCAGCAAGCAAAGCACCCACAATACATACACTAAACGCGAGCCCGCCTGGTACAGAACCAAATAGGCGTGCCATATTTTCTAACAATTCTTCTGCCACACGCGACCGCTCGAGCATAACCCCCATGAAAACAAACAGTGGCACAGCCACTAGCACTTCGTTTGACATGGCGGAAAAAATACGTTGCGGGAACGCGGTTAAAAGGGAAAGGTCAAAAATGCCCATTGCAGCGCCAATAAACGCGAATAAAGCACCTGTGCCAGACAGAACAAAAGCAACAGGGAAACCAGATAGGAGCAATATAAATGTTGTTCCAAACATTAATAAGCATAAAATTTCAGGTGAAATCATGATTCATTCTCTCTTTCTCGAATTCCTTCGAGATATTCTTTTGATAAAAACTCATCTTCATGCGCATCATCATAATGGGTACCCTGACCCGTAATATAAAGCCAAGCCTTAATGACCATGGATGTGCCTTGAATAAACACTAAAAATGCAAATACCCAAATTACGGTTTTATATAAGAATATAGCTTGAATACCATCTGACTCGGTAGAGCCTTCAAACACTTTCCAACTATTGACCACCAAACCAAATGAGTAGTAAAAAATTAAAATACAAATTGGAAGCAAATATAGAACACCGCCCCAAAAGTCGATTATTGCACGCATTCTAGGCGTGACATCTCTATAAAAAACATCGACCCTTACATGCCCATCTTTAAGCAATGTATAGCCAGCGCCCAACATAAAAATAATACCATGCATATACCAAATACTTTCTTGCATTTGGATAAAACCAATTGAATATACATATCGAAGAATCACCACAATAAACTGAACCAACACCATGACCAGAGTAAGCCATGCAATGAAGTGGCCTATTTTCTCGTTAGTTTTATCGATTATATTGCTGATTTTCTCAAGAGTTGACATGACGTCCTCCTTGAATCGGGTCAGAGCCCAAATATAAATTACGGAGTGCAAAATAGCACGCAAATATTAAAAACCTGCTGAAACGTTATAAGTTTCAGCAGGTAATTTTGTTAGATTAACCGAAATCAACCAGTTTACGTTTTCTTGTATATGAACCGTCTGATAGTTCTGTCCAAACAAGTGCTTTTCTGCGGAAGCTAAGGAAGCTTTCATAAACTTTCTTAGTTAAATCGTCAGCGGTTGCAACTTCTTCAAGAACCTCTTTAGAAGCGATACCCATTGCTTTAAAGATTTCGTCTGAGAATTCGTGAACCTGAACACCATGTTTACTGACCAATAGCTCTAGGCTATCTGTAGATTTAGCATTATATTCGGCAGATGTATTATTGTTCATTGCCAATGAGCATGAATTAAATATTGAACGTTCTGAATCTGTAAAACCATCCCACGCTTTTCTATTAAAACCAATAGAAAGCATTGAACCTGGCTCATGGAAACCTGGGAAATGGAAATGTTTAACAACTTTATGGAAACCAAATGCCATATCGTTCCAAGGGCCAACCCATTCTGTTGCATCAATCGTACCGGCTTGTAGAGCAGGCATGATTTCTGAACCAGCAAGGGTTACAGGTGTACCGCCCATTTTTTTAAGCACGGCGCCACCAAGACCAGGAATACGCATTTTAAGGCCTTTAAAATCATCTAAACTGGCAAGCTCTTTTTTAGCCCAGCCGCCCATTTGAACGCCCGTATTGCCACCTGGTAAATGTTTAATACCAAATTGACTGCCAACTTCGTCCCACAATTCTTGACCGCCACCATGTTGAATCCATGCATCCATTTCGTTGGCAGTAAAGCCAAATGGTACAGCTGTGAAGAAGTTATAAGCTTTGCTTTTACCTTGATAATAATAATCAGCACTGTGATATAGATCTGCTGTGCCCTCTTGAACGGCATCATGACATTTAAGTGGATGAACCAGCTCGCCACCACCATATAATTTAATTTTGATTTTACCGTCTGATGCGGCATTTACACGATCTGCAAAATATTGTGCGCCAGTACCTAAACCTGGGAAGCCTTTTGGCCAACTTGTAACCATTTTAAGTTGCTTAACGCCAGATGCCAGTGCCGGAGCTGCCAATGTAGCTGCTGTTGCACCCACTGCTGCTACGCCCGCGCCTTTTAAAAACTTACGACGATCCATTTATTTCTCCCTTTTATTTTTTTTGCTCGTGGAAATCTCCATGAGATACAAGGGAAAATACAGTTTTCATGCGACTAAAGTAATCCTGTTATATACTGATATTAGTTGCGGAAAACCCGTAGTTTTGGCGTTTTATGCTTTTAAATTAGGTGTGGCGCTTTCAATTATGTAATATATACACTCAAAACACATTATCAACCGCGAATTCTATAATGGATAATATATGAAGCTTAGACATAAAATGATGTTATTGGGAACCATTCCGTTAATCATTGTTATTGCTCTTTTATCGTTGATGTTCATCGTACAATCTAGCACACTTGCCAATGACGAGATTAAACGATTGCGCGGCGTCATGCTGGCTGAAAAAAAATCGGCGTTGAAAAACCACATGGCATTGGCGCAATCGGCTATCGGCGCTAGTTATATTCAGGCGCTTAACGGCAATTACACCTCTCAGTTAAATATAGCCACTATATTGCGTAATATTAAATATGGCGAAGATGGTTATTTTTATGTTTATGATTTAAAAGGCAAAAATATAGTGCACCCCAAACAGCCATATCGGATGGGTATTAACTGGATTAATTTACAAGACCGTGATGGTAATTATGTTATAAAAGATATTATCGAAACCGCCACCAATGGAAGTGGATTTTCTTCTTATATTTGGGAAAAACCATCGACCCAGCAATTGACCGAAAAAATTAGTTATAATGTGGAATTAGAAGGACTAGACTGGGTAATTGGCACTGGCCTTTATGTAAATGATGTAAATGCCCAAACCAATTTAATTAGGGACAACGTAAAAAGTTCTATCGCTAACGCAATTTTATTAACCTCATTTTTGACTATCGTTTCGATTATTGTAATTTATATTTTGACCTTTACGTTAAATATACGTGAGCTTGGCCTTGCCGATAGACGGCTTCTAAACCTTAACGAACGCATATTAAACACGCAAGAAGAAGAAAGGTCGAGAGTTTCGAGGGAGCTTCATGATGGGGTGAGCCAGTTGGTAACCGCAACCCGCTTTGATATTGAACATGCCATTAAAAAATTAAAAGTAATGAATGCCAACTTACTTGAAACGCCAATATTGGACAGTGTGTTAAAAAGATTGTTAGATATTGGTGGTGAAATAAGGCGAATTTCGCATGATTTAAGACCGCGTGTATTGGATGAATTGGGCCTTTACCCTGCAATAGAGGCTAGCTTGGTGGAACTTAACAGACGAAGCTCTATTATTCATGATTTTCAATTTAGTGAAGGTTCGCATGATTTTCCGACGTCAATTAGTAATACAATTTTTAGAGTTTTTCAAGAAGCGACAAATAATATAGAAAAACACGCAAACGCAAAATATGTTTTGGTTGAACTTACAAATGATGGTAAAAATATTATGATGAGATTAACCGATGATGGGGTGGGGTTTGATACCGAAACGGATTATGAAGAACGAGATGGCATTGGGATCTACAATATGCGCCAACGTATTGAATCGCATCAAGGTCACCTTAAAATTAAATCTTCAGAACACGGAACCGTTATAAAAATCACCATTCCTTTAAAGAATCCGATATTAAGACAGGAAATTGAATGAAGCCGATCCATCTTTTAATTGCAGATGACCATGCCATTGTAGCTGAGGGCTTGGCGGGATGCTTAAGCTTAACGTCAAGCTTTGGAAAAATTGCCCATGTATCTAACGGCATTGAAGCTTTAAAATATATTGAAAATCAAACGCCTGATATTATATTACTGGATATTAACATGCCTGAAATGGGTGGTTTACGGCTGTTAAAGTCATTAAAAGCCCAAAAAACTAAAATAAAATCTTTAGTATTGAGCATGCACGAATCGTCAGAATATGTTCATAAATGCATCGCGCTTGGGGCAAAAGGTTATATTACCAAAGATGTTTCGAGTGACGAAATAGAAATGGCCATTAAAATTGTGAACAAAGGGGGCGTTTATTTTTCTGCCTCTGTTGCAAAAACTGCGCTTGATCATAAGCAACATTTGAACTCGGACCTTACCACCCAAGAACTTATAATTTTAAAGCGAATTGCAGCAGGTCAAACCACTAAAAAAATTGCCCAAGATATTAAAATATCTCCAAGGACAGTCGAAACCCACAGGCGCAATATACGCCTTAAACTGGATTTAAACTGTACTGCCGACATGGTGAAATATGCCATTGAACAAAAAATTTGTTAATCTTGCTTTTTTTCTACGTTAAGTTGTGCAACATATCTGGCTAATGATTTAATACTAAGCCCTTGAACAATAATTGAGAATAACACTGTAATATAAGTTAGCATTAACAAAATTGGCTTATATTCGTTATCTGGCAACGAAAGCACTAAAGCAACGGATATACCGCCGCGTAAGCCGCCCCAGGTTAAAAACCGTGTTGCGCCTTTTGAAAATGTTAGCCTAGTTTTAAGCAGGCTAATGGGTATGAACACCCCAACCAAGCGCCCGAGCAAGATAATTGGAATAATTGCAATAGAGATAAGTACAAAATTATAATGCGCAGCAATGATTAGAATCTCAAGCCCTATTAGTAGGAATAGAATTGAGTTAAAAATCTCATCCAGCAGCTCCCAAAATTGGAATACATGTTTTCGGGTATTTTCGCTCATCGCGAATTTTGCACCGTGATTACCAATGAATAAACCTGCCACTACCACAGCCAAAGGCCCGCTTGTATGCAACCTAATTGCCAAAGCATAAATGCCTGCGACCAATGCCAAGGTGATAAGCACTTCTATGTTATGTTCGTCTATTTTGCGCATTGCATAAAAAGCGATTGCACCGCCAACAAGCCCAAGTAAAATGCCGCCGACCGCCTCTTGCAAGAAAATTTGCCCGACATAAGCCACTGAAACATCGGCACTATGACCTGATGATGGCACAGCGATGGATAGCAAAATTACGAAGACAACCACACCAATACCGTCGTTAAACAAGCTTTCACCTGTAATTTTTGCCTTTAGGCTGCGGGGTATGTTAACGCTTTTTAGAATGCCAAGCACCGCAACAGGGTCGGTTGGGCTAATAAGTGCGCCAAATATTAGCGCCCATATGAACGGAATGCCATAGCCTGCCCAATCCAAAATATAATAAACACTTGCACCAATGAAAAATGTTGAGAGTAACAAGCCCAAGCTTCCCATTAATGCTATGGAATATTTACGTTCAATAAGGTCGGTCAAATTAACATGTACAGCGCCTGCAAACAATAAAACACTCAACATACCATTCATTACCAAGGCATAAAAATCTATCTGTTTTAAAGCATCTTGGATGGTCATGCTAATGTGGTAAGCTGGCAGCAGAAAGTCGATTACAACTATCATACCAGATGCGAGCAGTGCCATAACCATTAAGCCAATAGTGTGCGGCAGTTTAAAAACCCGATGATTGATAAAACCAAACACCGCTGACAAAGTTAGTAATAATGCCAAAATCTCTAGCAAACTCATAGATTATCCTCTTTTATACCTGCCACTGCGTGCGCCTAACGCTGTTAGGTTTGCCATTGCTAACAATGTATTTTCGTCAGAAGAATAACAAGTTATAGAACAAATTCAATGAATATTGCTCTATAATCAGGATAATTAACGTAAATAAACTTTAGCCGATTGTTGAAAATGCGGGGAAGGTTTCTAGCAACCAATAGGACAGAACGCTCATATACCCTGTTAGGAACATGATGCCTGCTAGGATTAGGAAAACACCCATGATTTTTTCGATTAAACCTAAATGTTTGCGGAATTTTTTCATGAACCCCAAAAATGGTTTTAAGAAAAGGGCTGCAAGCATGAACGGAATGCCCAAGCCTGCGCTATAGGTACCGAGCAATGCCATCCCCGTATAGGCCGATTGCTCTTGTGCTGCAATGGCCAATATAGTTGCCAATATTGGGCCAACGCATGGCGTCCACCCAAATGCAAACGCCAAGCCAATTAAATAGGCCCCCAAAAAGCCAGGAGGTTTATCGCCGCCATGGTAACGTTTTTCCATTGATAAGAATGAAATTTTAAAAATGCCTAAAAAATGTATGCCCATTATAATAATCAGAATACCCGCAATACGGGCTAAAATATCAAAATAATCTGAAACCACTTGCCCAAGAAACGTAGCAGACGCGCCGAGCAAAATAAACACCGTGGTAAAACCAGCGACAAAGGCAAAAGAGCGCCAAGTAAGCTGCATTAATAAGCGTTTATCTTGTTGAACATCTTCGGTTAAATCGTTTAAGCTTTTGCCCGCTAAAAAGCACAGATATGGAGGGATAAGCGGCAAAACACATGGCGACAGGAAGCTGATAAGCCCTGCAAAAAATGCGCTTAAATAGGAAATGGTTAGCATAGAATTTAACTTTTAATTTGATCTATTCTACTTGCGTAGAGGTTGTTTATTTGTACCCAAAATTTATCTTTGCCTAGATAACCCCGAATGCGTGCAATTTCGACACCATCTTGCACCAAGATAAATGTTGGTGAATAATAAAAAGCATTACTTTTTATTTTAAGGCCTTCAAGTGCCTCTGTATCGCCCTGCACGATTGAGCGAATGGGTAGATTTTTGCCTATTTCACTAAGTTTATAGTCTGGCAACACTTCGGCTTTAAATTGTTTACATGCAATACAGCCTCGATGCTCGAACATTAGCAGCTCTGCTGCTTGAGCCTGAACAAAGTTAAAACTTATAATCCCCATAATGGTAATTATTTTAAAAAATTGGCGCATAAGCCCCCCATAATTGTTGGCTTAATATGCATCAATAAAGCTATAATCGCAAATGACATATTGTCGCAACTCATCAAATAAACGTGACATAAAACAAATTGACATATTAGGACGTGTGTCCTATTTATGATTTAT
>JABSRY010000689.1 GCA_013214985.1 Hyphomicrobiales bacterium | reverse complement strand
TAAACACGGTCAATAGCTTTTTCTAGAATAGTGCGACACTCCAGAGTATCGGCACCTTCCATGACTTCACCAGTTGTAGGGTCCCACATTTGCCAAGGCGTGCGGTCCATCATCGATTCAACTGCTAAGGCAGTCACATCATAATTGTTTGGGAACCTCTCATAGACCTTATGCATTTCATTTGCGTATTTGTCAGCTTTCGACTGAAGATCGACATCTTCTGAATACTGTGGATAGCGATAAGCAAGAGCCTCGATTAACGCTTTTTCAACATCAGTCGCCTTACACGACTGCGCTTTAGTAAGGCTTGTACGTGCGCGATTGAGCGTAGCTTTAAGCTCAGCAGGCCCAAATAAGAACCATGGCTTATTGTAGTTAGGGCCAATTAGGTATGCAATACCCCAATGGGCCATAGCACAATCTGGGTCTGCCTTTAATATCTCATTCAGGCACCTTTCTGCCTCTTCGTGATGGAATGCGTAGAGCCAGTTCAGTGCCCGATCAAACCATTTTTGGGCGTCGGCTGAATTTGTTGTAATGGGCATCGAATGAGCCCCTAGATCGTATGGATATTCACTCATAGTTATTTCCTCCAGTCATAGTTATTTCCTCCAGTCATAGTTATTTCCTCCAGTTTAAGTAATAAACTTTGCCAGTTCCTCAACGGGCAACTTTTGCCCTATCCCCAAGCTTTGTTGGTAGAGATCAACAATTTTACTTCAATTGGCGACCTGTGGACTATTGTTAGGTGCTCAAATTCAACTGTATGAAGCATAAAGATTTATGCTTCATACGACATCAAAAATGTCGCAAAAAGAATTTAAAATTAGACTCTAAACCGGTAGATATATTATTTTTTGTCAGTATTTAACAGCAGAACTCCAGTTGAATGCGCTAAATTAACTTAATCCAAAACAGTAAAAATGCACTCAACGCGCTAGAAACTTATCTCTATCTGATCCAATATTCACCGTTTCACCAGTTTCTGCAAATGTCCGATTAACATTTGCACTGCCATAAATTACCATCGCGATAACTTCTTGATCAGTATCATTGATTAACTCATGTTGGACATTTGGAGATATAAAGGTAGAATCATATTTGTTACATATAAATGTGTGTTTGCCATCAAGAATAATACGTATTGTTCCTTCTAAAACCGTCACTTGTTCTTCCGCATTATGTGTATGCGGAGGTACAGCACTATTGCCTGGCATAATTGTTATCCCTGAATGCAGAGAACGGGCGCCAATTGCTTTGCTCGCGATTGGTTGGTTTATAATTCCAGCACCTCGTGAGACTTGCGGTAGGTCTGTATATTTCAAATGATTGATATTTTTTTCTGAACTCATGCTATTTTCTCCTTTTAAGTTTAATAATGGAATTAATCATTTAGAAATTTTGCGAGAGCGTATCTAGCTTATTAGATTTACCAATAATTAATTACATCATGTAACTAATAGGCCGTTAAATTGAAGATATGTCAAGCTTTTTAAAATTGAATCGCATCAGGCGGTAATCCCACCCGAAAATAATAGCGTTTGAAAGTAGAATTTCTTTTGCCATTATGGACGAGGAGATTCTGATGAAACAGCCCAAATATAGCGATGCTCGGCTCTGTGGTTCTGTCGCAAAAATTTTAGGTTTTTATTGATATTTTCATCTGAGCATATAAACATGGCGTTGTTGCATGGATATAACGGAAGGTTGAGTTTTCCCTTACCCGTTGAATCAACTCAAGCGATAACCTTGAACATTGGCCTACCCAGTTCTGTCATTTTGTTTAAAATGTAGGTGCCAATTCTAACTTCC
>JABSRY010000688.1 GCA_013214985.1 Hyphomicrobiales bacterium | reverse complement strand
CAATTTGCGGCGCTCGCTGAATAACTGTGCCTAACAAAAGAGCGACTCCGTCTGATTTAGGAGTTTGCGACAGAACCGTTCGAGGTTATGGTTTGAGATAATTCAATTGGTAAGGGAAAACTCACCCTGCTGCAACATCCATGCAACAACGCCATAAATAATCCAATTATGATTGTGTATCATAAAAAAGGACTTGTATTCAAATTATTAGACTCATATAAAGTATGCAAACTTAATTCTTATATGGTATTTGTAAATGTTTAGTGAAGTCAAAATATGTATTATTGGCCTCGGCTATGTTGGTCTGCCACTTGCTGTTGAATTTGGTAAAATTTTTCCAACTATCGGGTTTGATATTAATACAAAAAGAATCGAAGAGCTGAAATCGGGGCATGACCGCACATTAGAAGTTGAAAGTGATAAACTTAATTCCTCAAACCATTTAAATTACACGTCAAATACTGCAGATATTGATAGCGCAAATGTTTATATTGTTACCGTTCCAACCCCTATTGACGAAAATAAAAGCCCTGATCTTACGCCTTTAGTTAAGGCTAGTGAAATGCTTGCAGGTATCGTCACGAAGAACGATGTTATCATCTATGAATCTACAGTCTATCCTGGCGCAACAGAGGAAGTCTGCATTCCTATTATAGAAGCCGGATCTAGCCTCAAATATAATGTTGATTTTTTTGCTGGCTACAGCCCCGAACGAATTAATCCTGGTGATAAAGAGCATCGTGTCACCAGCATTAAGAAGGTTACTTCTGGTTCAAATGATAAAATTGCAACGTTTGTAGATGAATTGTACAAAACAATCATTACTGCTGGCACACATAAGGCTTCGTCTATTCGAGTTGCCGAAGCCGCAAAAGTCATAGAGAACACCCAGCGGGATCTAAATATCGCGCTTATTAACGAACTCGCAATTATATTCAATAACTTGAATATAGATACAGAGGAAGTGTTAAAAGCTGCAGGCACAAAATGGAATTTTTTGCCTTTCAGACCAGGCTTAGTAGGTGGGCATTGTATTGGTGTAGACCCATATTACTTAACCTACAAAGCACAGTCTATTGGTTACAATCCCGAAATAATATTAGCGGGTCGCCGTATTAATGACGGTATGGGCAAATATGTGGTTTCTGTGCTTATAAAGGCAATGATTAAAAAACGTGTGCATGTTGATAATGCAAATGTTTTACTTTTGGGAATAACATTTAAAGAGAATTGCCCAGACTTACGCAATACAAAAGTGGTTGATATTGTTGTTGAGTTAAAAGAATATAATGTGAACGTTGATATCTATGATCCTTGGGTTTCTAGCGAAGATGCTCTGAATGAATATGGTCTCGATTTAGTCGATAAACCCGAAAATAATAAATATGATGCAGTTATTATTGCTGTTGCGCATAATGAATTTATCGAAATTGGTGCGGCTGGGTTGCGTGATTTTCTAAGGCTCGATGGTCTTATTTATGACTTGAAATATTTGTTTGATCGTTCCGAAACTGATATTAGACTTTAAAGGTAAGAGGAGTCTGTTATATGTCTCATTATGAAAAAATAAAATCTGAATTATTATCAAAGCCCAAAGCTTGGCTAATTACAGGCGTCGCAGGTTTTTTAGGTTCTAATTTGTTAGAGGCGTTATTAGCATTGGAGCAAGACGTTGTGGGTTTGGATAACTTTGCAACTGGTCATCAACGTAATTTGGATGAGGTCAAGTCCTTAGTCTCCGCAAAACAATGGGGTCGATTTACGTTTATTACTGGTGATATTCGTGATTTTGAAACTTGTGAGGAGGCTGTAAAGAATGTTGATT
>JABSRY010000687.1 GCA_013214985.1 Hyphomicrobiales bacterium | reverse complement strand
ATGACGGGCACCGCGGTTGGATATATAGCGTTGCAACCTTACCTGAAGCCAGAGGTCGAGGTATTGCAACTGAATTGCTTTTGGTTGCAGAGCAAGCCTTAGCAAAGCTTGGCTGTGTGAAAGTCAATTTGCAAGTGGTAGACCATAATAAAGCCGTGCAAGAATTATACAGTAAGAACGGTTATAGTGTTGAACCTCGAATAAGCATGGGCAAAAGATTAGGTGAATTTGCTGAATAGGATTATTGGAAATGAAAATAAAAGAATGCCATTCACATTAACCCATATGCTTGCAATTGTGCCCATTCATAAATTTGCAAACAAGCTGCCGTTCAGTGCTTTAGCGATTGGGACATTTATACCAGATTTTGCGTTATTTTACCCTATTTTGTCCTATCAATTTTCGCATTCATTAATGGGGTTAATTGCCTATTGTTTGCCTTTGGGGATTGTGGTTTATTTATTGTTTGAGTGGATTGGGAAGCAACTTTTAATTGATATTTCGCCAATCTATATCGCATCTAGGCTGCAAGATTATAAAACTAATCCAGTAGAATATAGTTTATCAAATTTTATGCGCGTTGGCTTAGCGGTTGTTTTAGGCAGCTTAACCCATATTATATGGGATGGTTTTACCCATAGTAATGGCGTGTTTGTTGCCTTATTTACGTGGATGGCTGATGATGTGACGGTTTATAATGTTTCGATTGCTTGGTATAAAGCATTTCAATATATAAGTTCGCTCATTGGGCTGCCAATATTAGCATATATATTTTATAAAAATATAAAGTTAAATAAGCCTGCTAAAGTCAAGCGAGCAACGGGGTATTCGATTGCATTTATAATTATGTTATTGGGTGCGCCTGCCTTACTAGGTTGGTTTTATTTGAACCAAAATATGAGTGCGCATTTGGTAGTTGCTAAAACCATTATTTATAGTATCGCCATTGAAATTATCGGATTTTTTATACTGAGTTTTATATATTATATTTTAAAAACAAATGAATCATCGGTTTATAAAAATTAGCTATCATCTTGTTTTTGTATAGATTTATAATGTTGTTCTTGCATATAAACATAGTATGAAACTATGAGACAGCCTGCATAACTGAGTATTAGACCCACGGGTAAAATAAAGGCAATTGAAATTGGATAAATAAATGCCATCAACAAGCATAATATAGAAACGCAAGATAAAGAAAATCCTACAAACCTTTGTGATTTTTCCCATGCAAGCTCACTTTCTTGGTTCCAAGGCGTAGGGAAACCAGACCACAAGGATTTATTGTTCTTAGCAAGGTTATTAGAAGCCCAAAGAAGAAATAGTGAGAGTAGGACAAAAACCCAAGTTAGTATTTGGTCCGCATATTCAGTAAAGAGATGTTTTGGTAAAGTGATAAAAAGTTGATTAGCAGTGTGGGCAATTACAATTAAAACATTTAACACGATATTCAAAATTACGTAGCGTGGTAGATTAGGCGAAGATGCAATTTTTTCTTTATCACTCACCGGCACAAAGGTCATTAAACAGATTACGCAAAAAGAAATTGCGGGCATAAATAACATATAAAATAATTTTACGTAAAATGCTTCCTCAGGGCTAAATTTATTGCGATTAACCGCATCCAACAAAGCAGTGTCGACATATGGGTAAGCAATGAAGCTAATTAAAACCAAAATAATAAAACCAACTATGTGGCTGAGTTTTATTTTTTTCTTATTTTTTTCATAATTTTGAATTCTCATCAGTATCTCCTATGATGATTGTCTAGCATTAAGTTAATTTTCTGCTAGTTTAAATTGGGTAAAGTCCTCAAACACCCAGC
>JABSRY010000686.1 GCA_013214985.1 Hyphomicrobiales bacterium | reverse complement strand
AATTCTTAAAAGCCTCATAATCATTATATTACAGGAGACAGAGCCATGTTTTTAAAACTATCTGAAAATCAATTTATAGATGCGTTTAATCGTTCATCCTCACAATGTTGGAACTTTTCCGACACTGGCCTATGTGCTTTATATGATTATTTTGATGAATATGAGGCGTGCGCGGAGGCGCAAGCCAATTTTGATATTTGGCAGATTTGCAATCATTACAAGGAATATAAAACGCTTGCCGATATTCAAGCGTTTTATGAAAACCCAAATATAAAGACGGTTGATGATTTGCGCGATTATACCAGCGTTATTGAATTTGAAGACGGTATTATTATTCAGAATTTTTAATGATTAAGATTTAAGCGGAGAATATCATGGATAATTACAAAGAAATAGCGCAAGCAATCGCCCAACATATGGGCGAGGGCTGGCGCGTGGAAGCGGGCAATGCCGAGTGGTATTTTATTTTAAAAAACCGTAACCGTTACAAAATTGGTTTTTACTTTAATTATTATGGTGCTAGCACTTCCCAACGTATAAGAATAACAGGGCGTGGCGGGGTTAGAACTGATAATATAACCGTTAGTTACAAAAGATGCCCGCAAGCCTTAGCAAAAGACATAATGAACCGATTTATGCCAAGCTTTGTAAAAGCCTTTGACGAGCGGCAAGAGCAAGAAAAAAACAATAAAAAAGACGCGGCATATAAACAATATATAGCCCAAGCGATTATAAAGGTTAATCCCGCGAGCACTATAACAAGGCAAGAAACGGGCGAGCTTCAAATTAGTGTAAAAAATGTAAGCTACTCTTTTGAACGGTTTCAACTATATGGCAGTAGAGTGTTGATTTCTAATCTAAGCCTTACACCGACACAGGCTATAAAACTAGCTTATATAATGGGGCAGACGGACTAACCTAACCACCAATAAATAATTATTGGTGGTTAGGTTAGTCTGCCGATTTACTAATTTTTTTCACTTATTGTTAATCTATAATATTGTAGGGTTTGGTTTCATAATTTATCGAAGATGCGGTTGTTTTAAATCTAGTCGAAGCAATCGCGATTTTTTATTTTGTTAATACTTTATATTTTAACGGTTATGTTGTTATGACACCGCATTATGACGCTAGTGCGGTGTTGTGGCAAAGATATGAATCACCCGTTTAAAAACGGCTAATTAATATCCTATATTTGGTAATTTCTTTGAAATCACAAAATATAGTATTGGGCTTTAATTAACCTGGTTAAATGCTATATAAGTTACATGATTTTTTATTCCATTTTAGATTTTATAAATGAACTAAGCCTGTTTGATATTATTGCCCCTTTGGTTGTGGTTGTGATCTTAGCCCTAAATTTACTACATCGATATTATTATCCTCCACATGCAACTAATATCCGAACAGCCAATAAATTATTATTATTGATTAAATCAATGGCAACTGAAGATTATGGCCGTGCGAGAATATTCCGCTATTTAAGAAAAATATCACCCTATATATTTGAAGAAATGGTTTTAACCGCCATCCAAAATAAAGGCCATACGATCACCAGAAGCAAATCTTATTCCGGTGATGGTGGTATAAACGGCCAATGTAAAATTGATGGTGAAATCTACTTGATTCAATCGAAGCGTTACAAAGGCCACATTAACAGAAAACATGTAATGACTTTTGATCGACTGTGTCACTCAAAAGACGTTTTTGGTTTATTTGTCCATACAGGTAAAACGGGGGGCAAATCGCATTCCAAACATTTTTACAATATCGATATGATTTCTGGCGATAGATTGTTAAAACTTCTGCTCGATGAACCGTTAGATCTA
>JABSRY010000685.1 GCA_013214985.1 Hyphomicrobiales bacterium | reverse complement strand
CATTGACTGCTCATAAAGGCGTTCATCACGTTAGTTTTACGGGGTCTAACGCGGTTGGTACCAAAGTGCAACAGTCTGGCGGCGAGCATGTGATACCTGTGACGTTGGAACTGGGTGGAAAATCACCGCAGATTGTATTTGATGATGCTGATCTGGAAGCGGCTATGCCGTTTTTAGTTAATGGAGGAATTCAGAATGCAGGGCAGACTTGCTCGGCAGCATCACGAATATTGGTGCAGCGCGGAGTTTATGACGAAGTGGTTGCGGGCATGGTGGCACAATATGGGCGGCTACAAGTTGGTAATGCGCTGGATGATTTGAATTTGGGCCCAATGATTAGTAAACGGCAACAGGAAATCGTAAAGGGCTATTTGAATATTGCCAAGGCTGATGGTTTGGAATTGTTGGCGCAAGGGCGTTATACAGAAGGGTTGCCTGAAGGCGGTGCCTATATATTGCCGACTTTGTTTGGCAATGTTTCGCCAGAACATCGGTTGGCGCAAGAAGAAATTTTTGGACCTGTGCAGGTGGTCATTCCGTTTAACGATGAGGCTGATGCGGTGAGAATTGCTAATGGCACTGATTTTGGATTGGTGGCCGGCGTGTGGACTGAGAATGGCGGACGGCAGTTGCGTATGGCCAAAAAGCTGCATGTGGGGCAGGTATTTATTAATAATTATGGTGCTGGTGGTGGTGTTGAGTTGCCGTTTGGTGGTGTAAAAGGTTCGGGGCATGGTCGAGAAAAAGGTTTTGAGGCTTTGTATGGGTTTTCGGTGACGAAAACTGTGGCGATTAAACATGGATAAGGAATTAATATGCGTTTAGCAGGAAAAATAGCCATTGTGACAGGTGGTGGATCGGGTTTTGGCGAAGGCATTGCGCGTAAATTTATCGCCGAAGGCGCCAAAGTGATGGTGGCGGATATTAACATTGACAATGGTACTGCGGTGGCAAATTCTTTGGGTGATGCCGGACATTTTATAGCAGCAGACGTATCGAAAGATGCGGATATGAAGAGCTTGATTGAAGGCACTATTGCTCATTTTGGCGGGTTGGACATTGTGGTCAATAATGCAGGTATGGGGCAATTACCACAACCGCTTGAAGATATAACGGAGGATTTGTTTGATAAGTTATTTAATGTGAACGTTAAATCGGTTTTTTTGGCTGCGCGTTATGCTGTGCCTTATTTTAAGCAACAAAAATCAGGCGTATTTCTAAATGTTGCCTCTACTGGTGGGGTGAGCCCTCGGCCAAACCTGACATGGTATAATGTGACCAAAGGGGCGATGATTACGGCGACGCGCGGAATGGCGGTTGAGCTAGCACCATTTGGTATTAGATGCAATGCCATCAACCCCGTAGCAGGCGAAACGCCATTGCTGAAAACATTTATGGGCGAAGACACACCCGAAATGTGGGCTAAGTTTTTGAGTACTATTCCAATTGGGCGGTTATCTACGCCTGAGGATATGGGCAATGCCGCTTGTTTTTTATGCTCGGACGAAGCGAGCATGATAACCGGTGTGGCGATGGAGGTGGATGGCGGACGCTGTATTTAAGCCCTGTTCATAAGTTTAGAATGGGTTGAGATGGCGTTGTTGCATGGATGGTGCAGTAGGTTGAGTTTTCCCTTACCCGTTGAATTAGCTCAAGGGGGCTGTCAGATATTTTGTGTAACTAGTTGTTCAAAATTTTATTCTACCTTCAAATAGAATAGCGAATTGGTTTAAGGCTAGTGGCCAATCCCTGATTGGCATTGTCCATTTTTTCTGAGCATTTTGCAAGGCCAGATATAAATATTTTTTTACGGCATTGTCATTTGGGAATAC
>JABSRY010000684.1 GCA_013214985.1 Hyphomicrobiales bacterium | reverse complement strand
ATGCAATTAGTGCCGCAGTATATGCTGTTGCCGAAACGTTAAATCTGTCGGCAATTGTTTGCTATACGGCATCAGGTGCAACCGCTGCGAGGGTGTCACGCGAACGCCCACAGAACCGCATACTAACCCTAACGCCAAACCCTAGCACAGCGCGTAACCTGTCGTTAACCTGGGGCATCTCTTGCATAATAACCAACAATGCAGATAGAGAAGAAGTATTGGTAAGTTATGCATGCAAAAAAGCATTTGAGCAAGATCTTGTAAAGGTTGGCGATCATATTGCAATTTCCGCAGGCATACCATTTGGTCGCCCTGGCACAACAAATATGCTACGTATCGCCCTAATTGGCGAAAATGGCACTTGTGCCGACTAAGTTGATATCAAATAAAATATTATTAAAAGAGACGCCATTGCGTCTCTTTTTTTATGCATTCGTCCTTTTAGATCATCGTTGGGGCAAAAAAAAAGCTAGCAAAAAGCCAACTCTCTTAAAATCATATAATCGTTATATTAACCTTGACGGGCTTTAAAACGAGGGTTTGTTTTATTAATAACATATAGGCGACCACGACGGCGCACTACACGGCAATCACGGTGGCGGTTACGAAGTGTTCTGATCGAATTTTTGATTTTCATGATAAAATTCCTTAAGCAATAAATGCATATGAGAATCTAACAGACCATATGTCATTACAATTAATTTGATGGGAAAATAGTAGTCTATCAGCACAATGTCAAGGCAAAGCATAGTTTTCCAACAAGCAATCTTACACGAGCCTACATTAAGGGTTTAAAATGCATATAATCTAAAAAATACGACAACGTATTCCGCAACAACATTAAAAAATACGATATTTTAAAATTTTTGACCGTAAACCTTATGTATATTGAACTTTATGTTCATAATTTACCCTTCTAACATAGAACTATGCGTTTAGGCATTATTGTTAATCATTCATTAGTTCAATTTAATTATTATTTAAAGCATCTGGAGTGTTATATGGGTAATGAAGTTAAATTACAGCGAGACCGCTTTATGGGTTTCTCATTTGCTGCTGCGGATCTGCTCATAGAGCTGGACGAACAGGGTTGCATTCAATTCTGCATGGGCGCCAGCCAAAATATGCTTAACTTAAGTGCTAAAAATTTAATTTCTAAACCACTTAGTCAATTTGTTACAGATGCCGATAAAACAATGCTGGCTTATTTGTTTGACAGCGTCAAAATTGGCCAACGCCGTGGTCCTATTAAAATTCATACCCTAAAAAATGATGTTAAAATTCCTGTCCAAATTTCTATTTTTAAAATGCCAAACAATAACGGTAAAATAAACGTAGTGATGAATAATGCCGACCCCTTATCACTCGGCGTCACCGACCCGTCAAGGGACGATAAAACAGGTTTGTTAACAAAAGATGCCTTCTTTACCATGGCAGAAGCCACTATTAACAGCGCTAAAAGCGATGGCACCGAAATTAGCATGTCGCTAATCGAAATGCCCAATGAAGAAATATTAGAAGCATCAATGGGGCACGAGAAGGCGCTAGAGTTTAAAAGCAAAGCGGCATCCATCTTAAGAGCCGTATCAATTAACGATTCGGCCGCTAAATTAGATGATGACAAACTTGGTTTCATTCATAGCCAAAATATAAAATCCGAAGAAATCAGCAAAGAACTAGAAAACCTATCCAAAGAATATAATGACGATGGAAACCCTATTCATTTGGGGGTCAATTCACTAGAAATCGATACAAATGTAGATGCAGAAGAAATGTCAAAAGCATTGGCCTACACCGTTGATAAATACATAACAAATTCAAACTTCAATAGCGGT
>JABSRY010000683.1 GCA_013214985.1 Hyphomicrobiales bacterium | reverse complement strand
TGGCTGGGTGTTTGAGGACTTTACCCAATTTAAACTAGCAGAAAATTAACTTAATGCTAGACAATCATCATAGGAGTTTTGTGTATGGCGCAGATGAGAAAAGATGATTTGACGGGTGATTTGCTGAGTTGGCAACCCGCTAAAATTACCAAAGAATATGAAAAAAATGCGGTTAAAGCCCATGATGCCAATGCTAAATATGCGAAGGCGATTGCTTTAACTTTGCTTGAATGCCCCTTGAGCCGAGAAGAGATTGCTAAACAAATGAGCGAATTATTAAACGAAAATTTTTCTAAGAATATGCTTGATGCTTATGCTGCTGAAACGCGGCCGAGCCATATGATTGGATTGGCTAGGCTCGAAGCATTTATGCATGTGACTGGCGATATTCGAATTTTATCGCTTATCGCTGAGGGATTTAAATGCATTGTTGTTGATGGCATGTATAGCCATTTAATTAAATCGGTTCAACTGCGCGATAAAGCCGCTGAACTTGCTGAATTGGAAAAGCAGCATAAGGCAAAATATAGGCAGATAGCTGGCAAAAGAGGGTTTGATGTATGACTAAGCAGCGAACAAGATGGCTAAAAGGCTGGTTACAAACCATTATCACCCATAGCCGCCATCCATCGGATTTGTATAATGCAATTGGGTTTTGGCGTTATATTGGGTTTGTTGTTTTAATGTCTAATATGATTTTTTCATCCTTAATGCATCCGTTCATCATTGCCTTGCCGTTTATCGTTTATTTTCATTTGGACTTTACAATTATTATGGGTTCGGCGTTGCATATCACTATATTTAGCATTAGCCTTGTACTGGGCTATGGTGCTGCATTGATTGCTAATTTGCAAGCCATATGGTCGTTTAAAAGATGGCGCCTAATATGGACACTATTTAGCGCCCCTATTTACTGGTTGCTAATTTCTACTTCGGCATGGTTGGCGATTTTTGATTATATCATTCGCCCGTTTTATTGGTCAAAAACTGAGCATGGCGTGTCTGAAGATATAACCAAAAATAACAAAGATGGGTTATAAACTCGCTACAACTTAAAGTGATTGAAGCATTTTTTTATAGCAATCGTTTTGATAGTTTATTATATTTACAGAATGTTAGCTTATGATAAAGATATTACCGCCATTGAAGCGAAGAAATTTAGCCACCCCGACATTACTTTAAAGGGTGAAGAGCGTGCCATTGTGCCGTTAAAAAAACTAGAAACATTATGGATAAATACGGGTACTTTATGCAATATTGATTGCACCCATTGTTATATCCTCTCTAGCCCGACCAATGATGATTTGCAGTATTTTACCTTGGATGAGCTTAAAAAACTTGTCATTGAAATTAAACAGTTAAAACTTGGTACCCAAGAAATTGCATTTACGGGGGGTGAGCCATTTATGAACCCGCAAATGTGCCAGATGCTAGAGCATGTGCTTGAGAATGGCTTTAAGGCGCTAATATTGAGCAATGCAACCCAGCCGTTACAACGCCCAAACGTAAAACAGAGTTTGCTAAAAATTAATACAAAATATGGCGAGAATTTGACCTTGCGCATTTCGCTAGACCATCATACAGCAGAATATCATGATAAAGAGCGCGGCTTAGGCAATTTCAACAAGGCACTAGAAGGTGTTGACTGGCTCAATGAAAATGGGTTTACGCTTAATATTGCATCCCGTTCTATTTGGGGTGAGGAAGAAATGGATGCTAGAGATGCATTTCACAAACTAATCTCCCAACGCGGGTACAATATCAACGCCTATAGCGGCGCTGAACTCATTATTTTCCCCGAAATGGATGATCGGGTTGATGTGCCTGAAATCACC
>JABSRY010000682.1 GCA_013214985.1 Hyphomicrobiales bacterium | reverse complement strand
AAAAAGGATATGGCGGCGAAAGTCAACAGAATAGGTCATTATATCAGTGTAATCATTTTAAAGGCGTTAGGCTATAGCTTACATGGTTATGAAGACAATGACCGACTAGATGGCGGCGCGGGTGACGATTGGCTTGTTGGTGGTACGGGCGATGATATCTTTGTCTTTAAAGCCAATGGTGGTTGGGATGGCATTGCTGACTTTGAAGTGCATAATGGCTCAACAAGTGGTGATGTGATTGAACTACATGATCAATCCGTCTCTAACTTTACTGATTTAATGGCCAATGCCGTTGAATGGAATGGTACAAGTTATATTCAGCTTGATAATGGCGATGGCATGACCCTTCATGGCGTAACATTGAACGAACTGACTGCCGATGATTTTAGTTTTGTTTAACCCTTGTTGAGTAATTTATGTCTAATACAAAAACAGATACTGGCGTGCGTGGAAACTCACGCCAGTTTAATAACGTCGTTAAATAAGCATAATTTGTATAAAATATTATAGTAGTTAAATACCCTAATTTATTATGTTATATTTATAAAAATTATTGAATTACTTTAAATATTATTGGCTGTTTAATTATGAAGAACACACTGCTATGGCTGTGGCAATTACGCTGGTGGCAAAAAATTCTATTAGTTCCAGTTGGGGGTTTTTGTTACCTTCTCATTTCTGGGTTATATTATACATATGGTGATTATTCAAAACAAGACGATTGTTCATCTGGTACAGATTCGTATATTAAATATAATAAACTAATAGATTTGAGTCCATATGGCTCAGATGATTTTAGAAACGATTTTTATAGAATAATGTCTGAAGACCAATTGCCAAATAGAGCGGTAAATCAACTCTTATTAAACAAGTTTAAAAGTCTGGTTGTTGAAACTAATAATTTAAAAGAAGTTAGATTATTTGCTCATGCGTTTATGAATAAAATTGGATTTTCTCTTTACTTCCAATCGAATACTACCTTTAAAAGACACGAAACACAATTTGCAAGAGAAATGTTGGTTTATAAAATTCTCAGATCCAAAATAGTACGAAGAGATATTTATAGCCTAATTACTAGAGAGCCTATGACATTATCGGTGAATATTGAGATGAAATTGAATTCCAAAAATCGCCCCACAATTAACTTGTCACTCTTGACCAATAATGATTTTTTAAGTTCCAGAGCATGGAATTTTGATCAACATTCTGTTTGTCTATCGATGAACTAGAATACTACTTGAACTAACACTTAATTTATTAAAACTATAAAAGGAATTTATCTTATGACCAAATACTATCTTGAATGGAAAAATGTAGGAATTGAAAGTGGGTCACCGTGGCAACATTTTTATCTCGTGAAAAGAGATGAAATTTTTGTAGGGCCAGATGCAGTAAAACTATACTGGGAATCTGGAGATGTTATCAGGGGGGGACCTTCTATTAATCCCGCTGGTGGTTATGTTATTACGGAAACAGGAAAGTTAAGTCTTAGTTCTGATGCGATGCCTTCTACGGGACGACCTCCTGAAAGAGGTTCTGTTGAGATCACATCACAAATCACATTAAGTATGTGGAATGATATGGTTGGATTAGCTCCTAAAGTGGATCTTGCAAAATATGATTATGAGCTACCGTTTGCAGATCAAGGAACGGTAACCAATTCAAATGCCGTTATACTTACTCTATTAAATGCTGTAGGTGTTGATATTAGAGAAATAAACGGCATTTCAAACTTGAATGTTCCTGGCGCAGGTGGTTCAAGTCCAACTCTATTAGGTTTTGGTGTTGAAAAAGGTATTGTAGCTTCTGAAAATTTAAAATCGGGTGTTAATATTCAAGG
>JABSRY010000681.1 GCA_013214985.1 Hyphomicrobiales bacterium | reverse complement strand
AGCGCTTGCAAAATTCAGCCTAACTCTAGAAACAGTGGTTGTTGATACTATCGAATCAGGTCATATGACTAAAGATTTAGCACTTCTTGTTGGTCCACAACAAAAATGGCTTTCAACAACAGGCTTCCTAGATAAAATCGACGAAAACCTACAAAAAGCGATGGCATAACACATAGCTTTATACTAGAATTCAAAGGCGTTGCATTTGCAGCGCCTTTTTTTTACACCATTACTCATAAATTAATTTAATAGGATTTTTCAGAATGAATAATTTAATAAAAATATCAACAATCATACTAGTCACAACCTCTCTCAGCGCGTGCGTCACAACAAATAAGCAACCATCGAAGGCTTTTAAAAGATTTGATGCACAAATAGAACATCGCCTTAAAACCTTCACCCCAGCAGAAAAGAAAAGAGAATGCGCAATTACAAAAATTATGGATAAGGATATTTCCCAAAAAAGCATAACAGAAATAAAGTCATATAATAAAAAGTATAATATAAAAATCTCAAATAATATTTTAAAGAAAAACTGGCGTACCAATATTCTTGCAAAGCCAACCAATAAATACGGCAAAAAACACGAAAGCCAACGTATGCTGTATCTAATGAATCTTCACAACGCCACCAAGTTCAATTGCAAATGGACAAAATCCGCAGAGATAAAATAATTTACGCATTATTTAAATACACATAACTCAATAAAAGTATCAATATGAAAAAAACAATAAACCTAGTCCTCACCATATTTATTATATCCTCATTAACAGCGTGCGCAGCCAGAACTTCTCAGTTCAATAAATCAGTGAATCGATCTATTCAAAAGGATTTAGATACTTTAACCCCTGCTCAAATTGCAAAAAAATGCAAAAAACTCAATTCAAAACACAAAAACAATAGAAAAGCTGTCATTGAGCTACTGTATAGCGAGCATAAAAAAAGTAAATTTGCAGTATTGACGCATAAACAAATATCAGATTCCTGGTTAACAGTTCTAAGCATCAGATCCAAAATAAACGATAAATTTAGCTTTATTTACAAAGCCTATTTTCTAGTCACAACCGCAAACATAAAACATGCAAAAAAGCTAAAATGCGAATGGCCAAAATCAATAAAAGCCTAGTGGTTGTCGGTTTTCATACCCAAACATAAAAATTAACAAGCACCGTATTTGCGGTGTCTTTTATAACATTTCAATATTATATCTAGGTCATCCAAAATGAATAAAACAATTAGAATCATCCTAGCATCAACGCTAGCCCTCAGTTTAACAGCCTGTTTAACTTCCAAACCCAATTATCCACCATTAACGAAATCAGAAATTACAAACAAAACAAAAACTTGTAAAATATTAGAAAGCCAATATGATTCATTAGGTCGCAATGTCAATAAATATAACAAAGAAAGGCATTTCAGGGCTATGAAATTACTTGAAATAAAAAATGAAAATTATTTCAAATACAGGCCTGCAGGTGATCGGTGGATAACACTTCTTAAACCAGATCTTACCAAATCTGATCCGACGTTGGAACCGTATAGAAAACTAACTATAGAAATTTTGGGCAAATCCAAAACTCTAAACTGCCCTTTAATTCATCGCAAAATTTGATCTTGCATTGAAATTACATTAAGCCTATCCATTAGTGGTTATTAAGGAAGAATCGAATTTCAAAATTCGATCAATGGAGAGCGATAATGAAAAAAAAATTTAAGTTAGGCTTCACAGCTTTAGCGCTTATGAGTTTAACAGGCTGCCTAACTTATTCCTCCCCAGAATATAATAAAAAATCTTGCACAAGCTTAAAGCGCAGCCACGATCAAGTTGGCCGCAACGTTCGC
>JABSRY010000680.1 GCA_013214985.1 Hyphomicrobiales bacterium | reverse complement strand
ACTTAATCAACCAGATTTTGTGTTTTTGACTTTCGTCTTCTAGGAGTTGGCACACTTTTTTCGCTAGGCACAATTTGGGGATCTGAATGTTTACCCGGGCAGCGTTTAAATGTAATTGTAACAGGTAATGATTCTTCCCCTGCATTATTTTTAAAAAGAGCAGGGTTATCAAATTTCAAACCTTCCAACGCATTGGTAGCCTCAAAAATAATTTTGTCTCCCTTTTTAATAACAATAGTTCGTTAAGTTTTTATGCAGCTATTTTTCCATACTGTAAGGCTTCATTAATCTTGATTTGATTTATAGGCTTGTCTGGGTCAATAGCGAACAGTGATAAAAATCGATAGATTAATAACTTATTGTTGTATAGGGTTTTAATGTCACACATTGAAAAAGGACCTCTTTGTACCTTGGGAGTCTTCAGCCAGTGTTGAATTTTCGCGATATTGATTGTCGTTAGCGATGCATTGATATGAAAATATAATTTATTTGGCGACCTAGCTTGAGAGTCATTAAGTGCGGTGTGTTGCTTTCCGTCTCTATATAAGAATTCGATTTGAAATCGAGTTTGATAGTACCTGAGCAAAGTATTGTGATTAAGAGAGAGGTCGGTGGAGAAATATATTTTGTGATTCCACTTCTTTTTTCTCTTGGTATAAAGGATGACAACTTTAATCTTACATTTGAGAGCTGCAGCATGCACAATTCCATAAACTATCTTTTGATCAGCAGAAATGATTTCAGTTTTCAATTGTTGATCATTGATGTTATCGTAAATTAATTTCCCATCATACTTTTTAGGTCTCCCTCTTTTGTTGTCTTGAGCTCCCTTAAACAAATACCTCAAGTTGGCATCGTCTCTGAGTCTGCTCACTATTTCAAAATTATTTTTGGTCAAGCTAGTGACAAATGTAGCTTTAGAAAAATACGCATCAGCTACTACATATTTCGAAATTGTTTGGAGTTTTTCTTTTCGCTGAATAATTACCTGCGAATAATGTTCAACAAGTGTTTTTGATTCTAAACTACTTGGTGTTTGAACAGCTTCTAAATGGAAGGCTGTATGATTATCTATATCTATGGCAGCGATTCCACTAATTTCAAGTCCCCATTTGGGTTTACCCGCGCATCCAGACCAAAAGTAATTTACACCAGGAGTACATTTGCCTGACTTACTAATGTAACTTGGGTCAAAGCCTATTGTATAATGTCCACTTCCCTGTTCTAAAACCAAAATTCTATTGAACTCCAAATAATCAAAACTTTTTTCAAATTGGTTTCTATAGCGTTGTTCTTTATGCTTGCCAAACCTACCCAATTGTAAAAAATTGACTCGTCCCTTAATACTCAGAAATAACAGGATAATTTCTACTAAGAAATCTCTTTGCCATTTATTGACTCCTTGCATTTTGGAGATAGTACTTTTTATGAGATCTTTACTTTTGGATTGACTCTTGATATTCACCTTAATGATTGCGTTAGAAACATCACTAAGATACTGAATATCAATGAGTTAATCTAATTTTAAAGGAGTTATGTTGCTGGTTTTTAAGTGTTTATGACAAACCTTAACGGACTATTGTAAATAAAACTAAAGGTAAATTCGAGTTCTCCTGATTCATAGTATTTTCCCAATTGATCTGAACCTTGATATTGATAAGTTATTGAATCTGTTGATCCTGATTTACCTAACGATTCCTCAATCTGCGTGATCATTCTGTTCTTGTCATCATAATAAAAAGTGTTCTTTCTATCAATCGTATAATCAACTCGCACTCCTTTTCCTTTCGATTTTACAACAATTCCTTTCTCGTTAAAATAATCTTGCCAAATTAAAATCGTATCTA
>JABSRY010000068.1 GCA_013214985.1 Hyphomicrobiales bacterium | reverse complement strand
CCCTCATCAAATTCTTTAATATAACGATATTTCTTGTAGTCTTTAATTTACCATTATTGGAAGTTCTTTTTAAATATTATTAGGGTGGTTAGAATGTTTATGTTTATGCACAAAATTTCACTATAAAGCTTTCTAAAATGCAATCGCCATGTTTGTTGTTGCTAATTAGCTTGCGCGCCTCTGCAATGTCGTCTGTATTTCTAATAGCAACTTGGCCTTTGCCATCATAGCCCATTGTGCGGGTTTTAAGGATGGCAGGCAAGCCAAGTTTTGTAATTGCGGCATCTAGATCGTTATGAGATGTAATATTAACGTAAGGCGCTGTTTGAGTGCCTACCGCATTTAGATAATCTTTTTCGACCAAGCGGTCTTGTGCGGTTTTTAGTGATTTTAAATTGGGTGAAACGGTAGTGAATTGGGTTAAAAACTCAATGGTTTTAGCGGGGATATTTTCAAACTCATAGGTAATAACATCTACTTGTTGAGCAAATTGTTTAAGTTTTACTTCGTCATCATATGCAGCAACGATGTTTGAGTGGCTAACATCAATTGCTGGGCTAGATTTTTCGGGGCAAAATATACAGACATTATAGCCAAGCGGTGCGGCAGCAAGGCTTAACATTCTTGCCAATTGCCCGCCCCCTAATATACCAATGATGCTATTTGCGGCAAGTGGGGCGTTGTTTTGCATATAAAAACCGTAATGAATTTAGTTAATCGATTGGGGTGAGGGCAATGCTATCGGTAATAGACTGGCGATAATCGGCCAATTTTTTAGCGGTTGAGCTATCATGCAACGCAATGATGGATGCGGCTAAAAGGGCTGCGTTAATTGCCCCTGCTTTGCCAATGGCTAATGTACCAACTGGTATGCCACCTGGCATTTGAACAATTGAAAGCAAGCTATCTTGCCCGCCCAACGCTTTAGTTTCTATGGGTACACCAAAAACGGGTAGGGCGGTCATGGAAGCGGTCATGCCTGGTAAATGGGCTGCGCCACCAGCGCCTGCTATAATAACCTGCAAGCCGTTACTTTGCGCATTTTTTGCATAATCATACATGCGGTCAGGGGTGCGATGGGCCGAAACTATTTTTGCTTCATGGGCAATTTCTAATTTATCTAAAATATCGGCGGCATGTTTCATAATTGGCCAATCAGATTGACTGCCCATAATGATTCCAATTTTTGGTAAATTTTCAGCCATTACCGTTTCCTTACATGATATTTTTAATTTTATGAAGATTGTATTAGAAAACGCGCATTATAGAATAATTTATGTAGGATGCAATCGATAAATATCTTATGCAATAATGTCCGGAATCAACTTATCATTTAACGTGAGGATGACTTGTTTAATTTGATCGCGGCGGTTAATGAGTTTCTGAATTTGTACGTCTTGATGTTGGTCGGTTTGAAGCATTGATTTTATTGTCATTTTAAGGTCTCTATGCTCTTGTGAAAGCCGAGAGATGATTTTAATCAAATGATTTTTTTCAATTTCGTTCATTGTTTTGCCCACGTTACAATATACTAAATTACCACTATAACTATATTTGCCTAAAAATTGATGAAAAAACAAGTACAGATTTAATTGATTTATTAATTTTTCTATGTAAAATTTCTTATGTTAACTAAAAGGAGATACTAAAATGGCGTTAGAAGCACGTTTAAATGAATTGAAACTAAAACATAAACAAATGAAAGAAAAAATCAGCATAGAGGCAAATTTTGCGGCCGCTGATGGGATGAAGGTAAAAGGCTTAAAACAAGAGAAGATGAAACTAAAAGAAGAAATATCGAACATTGAAGCGCGTATGGTAAATTAGTTAAGCAATTGTAACATAACATTTTATTACGCTCCGTCTCATTAATTTGGTCGGGGTGTTTTTATTAGATTGACGTCGAAAAGCTATGGTATTTCAAGTTTTCAGACATATGTCATCATATGATTAGACGCACGAAAACCTTATTTTAAACCCTAGTGATTTGAATATACCAGTAGAAGTATATGCAATAATTATGAGTTAAAAGAGGGACAAATGGGGACTTATTCTAAAATATATCAGTCATGGAAAGATAATCCGCAACAATTTTGGGCAGAAGCTGCACAATTAATAAACTGGGATAAACCATGGGATAATATTCAAACAACGCATAATGGGTTGGATAGATGGTATGTCGGCGCTCGGTGTAATACATCTTATAACTGTTTAGACAGGCATGTAAAATCGGGTAGGGCAGACCAAACAGCGCTTATTTATGATAGCCCTGTTACGGGCAAAAAAAAGCAATATAGCTATAAAGAATTACTAGAAGAAGTAGGAACTTTTGCGGCCGTTTTGCAAAATCAAAATGTACAAAAAGGCGATCGGGTAATTATATATATGCCGATGGTGCCCGAAGCGGCAATAGCGATGTTGGCCTGCGCGCGCATTGGGGCAATTCACAGCGTCGTATTTGGCGGTTTTGCCTCGCCCGAACTGGCAACGCGTATTGACGATTGCAAACCAAAGCTGATAGTTGCTGCATCTTGCGGTATTGAGCCTAGCAGAATTGTAGAATATAAGCCTTTGTTGGATGCCGCAATTAGGCTTGCAAAACATAAGGTCGAAAAATCCATTATACTGCAACGAGAAGAGCATGTTGTTGCGTTAGACAATTTGATAGATCTTGATTGGCAAAAACTGGTAAAAGCCGCCAAAAAACAAGGCCAAAAGGCCGAACCAGTATCGGTATTAGCCACCGACCCATTATATATTTTATATACTTCTGGCACAACGGGCACACCCAAAGGCGTGGTCCGCGATAATGGCGGGCATATGGTCGCTCTAAACTGGTCGATGAAGGCAATTTATAATATCAACCCTGGTGATGTGTTTTGGGCGGCATCGGATGTGGGTTGGGTTGTGGGGCATTCTTACATTGTTTATGGGCCTTTATTGCAGGGTGCCACCACCATAATGTATGAGGGAAAACCAGTTGGTACGCCAGATGCAGGTGCGTTTTGGCGGGTGATAGAAGATTATAAAGTTAAAAGCTTTTTTACTGCCCCAACCGCTTTTAGAGCCATTAAAAAGGAAGACCCAGAAGGTGAGTTTTTTAAAAAATATGACCTTTCTTCGCTTGAAGCATTATATTTGGCGGGTGAACGGGCTGACCCAGCGACCATTAAATGGGCAGAAAAACATTTAAAAATACCAGTTGTTGATCATTGGTGGCAAACAGAAACGGGTTGGGCAATAGCCTCAAACCCAATTGGTATAGAAAATTTACCTATAAAATATGGCTCGCCAACCAAACCAATCCCTGGTTATGACGTTGTGGTTTTAGATGACGAAGGCGAGGCGGTAGAAAATGGCGTTACAGGCAATATATTGATTAAGCGGCCATTGCCCCCTGGTTGTTTGCCAACATTATGGAACGCGAATGCGGTATTTAACGAAAAATATTTTGATAATTTTAAGGGATATTACGAAACTTCGGATGCAGGCTTTATAGATGATGATGGTTATTTATTTATAATGGCGCGGACAGATGATATTATAAATGTTGCTGGGCATCGATTATCGACAGGGGCAATGGAAGAAGTTTTATCGGGGCACCCTGATGTGGCCGAATGTGCAGTTATTGGCGTTAAGGATGCGTTAAAGGGGCAAATGCCGATTGGGCTAGTTATTCTAAATAATGGCGTAGATAGGGGCGTTGATAATATTGAAGCGGAATGTAAACAACTAATGCGTGATGAAATAGGCCCAGTCGCGGCTTACCGAACTACGATTATTGTGGCACGGTTGCCCAAGACCCGATCGGGCAAAATATTGCGGGCAACAATGCGTAAAATTGCCGATGGAGAGGCGTTTAAAACACCTGCAACTATTGAGGATCCTACGGTTTTAACTGAAATAACGACGAGGTTTAAGGAAGTTGGGCTTTGTTAAGTTTAAAAGCTTAAATGATTTATGCAAGTGTAATAGGATTAAAATTTACAGTTTATTGCGGCTTATTCTAATGCCATTTTGTCGCCAATACAATTTACTAATGCAAATGGATTATTTTTAAAATTCTCGGTTAAGTGATCGATTAGCTGAATTTGGACTGTATCCAATTTGTTTTCCTGGCGCGCATATTCTATCACGAATGTATTTAGAAGCTTGGCGATTTGGGCATTGCTGGCTTTTTTATTAATGCTCCAGCCAGACGCTAAAAAAGTCATCTTGCTTACAAACTGGATAATAAACTCAGGTGGCTTGGCATCTACACTTTCATATATGCAGTTTTTTAAGTGGAATCTTATTTTTGGTGCTACATAAATTTGATCTTTATGGATCATTTGTGAAATGATTTTACTTCTATCTATCGCACGGTTTTTTAAGTGATTTTGACGTAAATCTGTTGCTGAAATAAATACAAAATATAGTGCAAAGCAGAGTCCGACAACCCTTAGTAACGACATTGATCTCATAAAAAAATAATCCAAAAATAATGGAACTATATTTTTATAATCCTAATTATGAATTAACTAATCTGGGATTTCTAAAATATTCAAATAAAAAGCCGATAGATAATTCTATCGGCTTTTTAATTTTACAAATTCAAGTTAAACCTAATTTTTATTCTTAAAGTTAGAGAATACATCGTCTGCTGAAATATAGTCTGGTTGTTCTGTTGTTTCTGAAACAGGAATATTATCGAACAGGTTATCGGCTGTTGGTGCAGCTTCTTCTTCAACTACATCGTTTATATTGCCGACAATTTCTGCAAAATGTTCATTGTCTTTTTTATAGGCTGGTGCTGTTGTTTCTTCGGTTGGTAATAATGTACCCGCAGCAATGGCTTTTACACGTTCTTTTTCAACACGTACAGCCGCTTTAGCAACTGCTGCATCTAATTCCAACTGTTTACAAAGGCCAAGTGCAACTGGGTCAATTGGTTTAATATTTTGAATATTCCAATGAGAGCGCTCACGAATGGCTTTAATGGTCGGCTTGGTTGTACCAACAAGCTTCATCACCTGGCTATCCACAAGCTCTGGGTGGAACTTAACCAACCAAAGAATAGAACTGGGCTTATCTTGACGGCGCGAAAGCGGTGTATAGCGCGGGCCTTTACGCACTTTTGCTGCAGGTACTATTAATTTACGTTTTGCTAAAACAAGTTCAATGGTTGCATCATCTTGTGCCGCTTGAATAGACTCTCGGGTTAATTCGCCAGATTGAATAGGGTCTTGACCCCGTACGCCTTGTGCACCATCGCCATCGGCAATGGCTCTAACTTCTAACGGATGAAGGCTACAGAATTTTGCAATTTGTTCGAATGTAAGTGCTGTATTATCTACCAACCAAACGGCTGTGGCTTTTGGCATTAAAGGTCCGTTGCTCATGTTCTATCTCCTGTCTTTTGCGATTTTGCAAAAGATATTAGTCTTATTCAAATATTGGGATTAATTTTATATAACCTAATTTTACAATATTTAAAAGCTATTTTGTTATGGATAATATAATTTTACCAATATGCTGGCTTTCCTCCATATATTTATGCGCTAAGCCTGCATTTTTAAGCTCAAAAACTGTGTCTATTATGGGTTTAATTTTACCCGATTCGATTAAGGGCCATATATGTTGTTTTAAGGCATTGGCAATTTGGGCTTTTTCACTAATTGGTCTTATGCGTAAAGTCGAGCCAGTTAAAGTAAGGCGCTTTAGCATGACGGGTAAAAAATCTACTTCGGCTATGGCGCCATTCATAAAGGCAATATTGACAATTCGGCCATCTTTTGCGGCGATTTGAATATTCTTATTAATATAATCACCGCCGACCATGTCTAATATTACATTGGCACCGTTACTATTGTCTTTGGTTTGTTGTTTTATAACTTCAACATAATCTTGCTTTAAATAATTGATGCCAACAGCCCCTAGTTTATTAATGGCTGCACATTTTTCATCCGATGACGCTGTGGCAAAAACGGTCGCATTTTTAAATTGCTTGGCAATTTGAATGGCCGTCGTGCCGATGCCGCTTGTGCCACCATGAATTAATATAGTCTCGCCATCGGCAAGTTTTGCTCTTTCGATAACGTTAGACCAAACGGTAAAATAGGTTTCGGGTAATGCTGCTGCTTCTATAAAGCTTAAACCGTTGGGTATTGGTAATGCCGTATCTTCGTGTATCGTAGCATATTGGGCGTAGCCACCACCTGCAATTAGGCCACATATTTTATCTCCGATTTTAAACTTGGTAACGGCGCTAGATGTTTTTATAACGGTACCCGCAATTTCTAAACCCAAAATTTCGGATGCGCCCTTAGGTGCGGGGTAATGCCCACGTCGCTGAACGATGTCTGGTCTATTTACGCCAGCCGCTTCTACTTTTATTAGTAATTCATTGGCTTGAATATAGGGTAGGTTATGTTCGGCTATTTCTAGCTCTTGCCACCCGCCAAAGGCTTTGATTTTAATGGCTTGCATTTTATTGGATGTTTCTTGTGTCGAATAAGTGGATGTCATTTTTTTAAACTTTTAAAATTTGATTCGAAATAATACATGTAAATATAAAGGATTATTACAGACTACTATAACAGTTGAGCTTTATGGAAATTAAATTTTTTAATTTTTTCTGAATTATATTACTGATTTTACTGTAATTTTCTCTTTATAACTTTATTTATTGTAAAGTTGATAATCTTTTATTAAGAATCCAATAGCATTTAAATAAAAATTAACTAAATTTTAAAGTCTTTTCGTGTATAGTAAGTTTACGTGAAGCAGTTGAAAACTTAGGTTTAATATTGTTTGAATGTTTTTTCATTGACATTCTTTTTCACGTCTCCCTATTAAACTTATGGACCGTATTTTACGGTCCTCTTTTTTGGAAAATTTTCAAAACTTAATTATTAGTTATCATTAGTTTTCCCATTCCATACACAATTTGTTAATTTAAATTAAATTCGTAATTTAATCGCAAGATTTTGAAAAGATTTTCGCTTTAAACTAGTGTTATGTCGAGGGTAGCTATGGGGATGGGACTTATTAACTGATGCGTTAACCATTTGTTAATCTTCTTAAAGACTCAGAACAAACCAGAGTATATGATGCCAATATAAGTTTTGAGTAGGGCGTGTTAGAGTATGAAATTATCAAATGATAAAAATAGAATTTCTGAAACTGTAAATTATGTAGAGTTTTTTGCGGCTTCCAACCAATTTCAATCATTATTTAATGAGGGAATGGGGCTAGTAGAAGAAACTGCGAATTATTTAGACGGCGGTGGCCGTGTGGAATCGCGAGAATTAAGCCGCCCACAAGCATTGGCTTATGCTTCTGAAAGTATGCGCCTTACAACTAGGTTGATGCAAATTGCCTCGTGGTTATTGTTACAACGTGCGTTAAAAAACGGTGAACTTGGTGTTGAAGAAATTAAACGCGATAGCAACCGAATAAAGCTGTCTAAGCGCTCGGTTAACGACGTCACCACACTAATTGAAGAATTACCTGCAAAATTGATCGACCTTATTCATAAGAGTTTTGACTTACAAGTAAGACTGCAAAAAATTGATAAAAGATTTTGGCAATCGATTGATGAACATGCACCTGCACAAACAGGCGCGCGTGAACAATTCAACAAATTGAAAGCCTCCTTTGGTGATATATATTAAATGCCTACAATTTAAGCACTGTAGAAAATAAAACGCCCGAACATTTGTTCGGGTTTTTTTTGAGTAAAATAAAGTCACATAAAAAAAGCCCCTCATAACAAGGGGCTTTAATCAAATAATTATAATGTGGTATCTTAACCCAACATGCCTTCAAAGCGTTTGTTGAATTTATCAAGACGACCACCACGGCCAGTAAGTTGAGCGCCGCCGCCAGTCCAAGCTGGGTGAGTTGATGGGTCAACGTCTAAAGTCATCACGTCGCCTTCTTTGCCCCAAGTAGACTTGGTTTCATAAGTTGAGCCGTCAAGCATTTTAATAACAATAGTGTGATAATCTGGGTGAATATCTTTTTTCATAATCGTATACCTACATTTTAGAAAAACTATGAGTGGCTTTGAACCTTCGCAGCCAACTAGCTTTTAATGGATCTATTGTCGCACGGTATAAACTAGAATATGGGTTAAGACAAGTATTTTTCAGCGAGTAAGACAACATATGAACTTAAATTAAGAATATAAGTTAACATTATATAGAATTAATCTTGCAAATAATAAATTAGTCGTTGTTATTTCGCAATTGTGTACCTATATAAACATTCGATATATGTTTAAAGGATTTGGGTGACAATATGAGCGATAGTGTTATTGAAAAAAAAATCAAGAAAACTTCCAAATTTGGTGACCTAAGCCCGATATTAAAATTGCTACCCTTTGTTTGGCAAAATAAAAAATATGTCATTGGCGCACTGATATTTTTAACCATTGCAGCCAGTGCAACTTTAGCTCTGCCGCGTTTGGTCGGCATTATGGTCGAAAACGGCACCTCAGACAATCCAGATATATCGATTAATATGCAGTTTTTAATGCTGGTTGGTATTGCGGTTGTTATGGCCGTTTCCAGCGCCTTTAGATATTATTATGTAATGTCGATCGGCGAGCGTGTGGTCGCCGATTTAAGATCAAAATTTTACGAACAATTATTACGCCTTGACCAAAAGTTTTATCAAGAAAACCTAACAGGTGATTTATTATCGCGTTTATCGAGCGATACTACTTCGATAAAATCAGCCGTGGGTGCCAGTGTTTCTATGGTGCTGCGTAATGTGTTTATTATGGGTGGGGCAGTTATTATG
>JABSRY010000679.1 GCA_013214985.1 Hyphomicrobiales bacterium | reverse complement strand
TCTATTTGTACAAATACAAAGAAGTGTCAGCATTCTAACTGACAAACTGAATATATCAAAAATTCAAGAGACAATCCCATTGGTTGAAATAGCGCATAATTGTGGGTTCTCAAGTCAAAGCCATTTGGGTCGTGTGTTCAAACAACATATGGGTCTCAGTCCCCACCAATATAAGCTCACAAATTTGCTATAATTTTCTTGTCATTTAGTGCTAAAACGCTTATCTATAAGCATAAATCAACTTGAAAGAGCAACATGACATATATCGATGCCAACGATGCACCACTATCTTATACTGGTCAAATAAAAATCTATGGCGCAGATGCTTTTGCTGGTATGCGTAAAGCAGGGCAAGTTGCAGCCGCCGCGCTCGATATGATAACCGAACATGTTAAAGTTGGCGTTACCACCACCGAGTTAGATCGTTTAATTTTTGAATTTGGTATGGATCATAATGCCATCCCCGCAACATTAAACTATAAAGGCTACACGCATAGCTCTTGCATTAGCATCAACCATGTTATTTGCCACGGCATCCCATCCGAAAAAAAGCTTAAAAATGGCGATATTCTTAACATAGACATTACCTATATAGTTGATGGGTGGCACGGCGATACAAGCCGCATGTATGTTGCAGGTACGCCAAAACGTATTGCAGAGCGCCTAATCGACATCACCTATAAATCACTAATGATTGGGCTTGATGTCATAAAACCAGGCGCCACCACTGGCGATATTGGCCACGCAATTCAACAATATGTCGAGGCAGAACGCATGTCCGTTGTACGTGACTTTGTTGGTCACGGTTTAGGCCGCCTGTTCCACGATGCACCCAGTATTTTCCACTTTGGCGAACCTGGCGAAGGCGAAACCCTCACCGAAGGTATGATTTTTACCGTCGAACCAATGGTCAATATTGGCAAGCCACCATCAAAAATATTAAATGATGGTTGGACAGCAGTCACCAGAGATCGTGGCCTAAGCGCCCAGTACGAGCATTCAATCGGCGTAACAAAAGATGGCTATGAAGCATTTACATTGTCCCCAAAAGGCTACACTGGTTGGCCATATTCATAAGTTAAGTTGCAAATGAGCGAAAATAAGCCACATTATTTAGGCCATAGAGATAGGCTTAAAACCAAGTTTCATAACAAGGGTGCAGATGCCCTTGAAGATTACGAACTGCTAGAGCTCTACCTTTTTCGCGCAATCCCACGTCGAGATACAAAACCTATTGCCAAAGATTTAATTCAAAAATTTGGTAATTTTTCCGCCGTCATTTCCGCCAATTACGATAGGTTAATAGAGGTCAAAGGCGTTGGCGATGCTGTCGCCAATGATATTATGCTCATCAATGCTGCGTCATTACGTATGATGCAAAATGACCTAACCGACAAACCTGTTTTATCAAGTTGGTCAGCCCTTGTACAATATTGCCAAGCTGCAATGGCCTATAAAACCGTAGAAGAGTTTAGAATCATCTTTCTAAACAAGCATAACCGCATCATTGTTGATGAAGTCCAACAACAAGGCACCATCGACCATACGCCAGTTTACCCACGCGAGGTTATCAAACGAGCGTTAGAACTCGCAGCCAGCGCAATTGTATTGGTACACAATCACCCAAGCGGCGATCCAACACCAAGCCCAGGTGATATAAAAATGACCAATCAAATCATCGAAGCGGGCAAACCAATCGGCATAGCTGTGCATGATCATTTAATTATTTCAAAAGATGGTCACACCAGCTTTAAAGCCCATGGCTTAATATAACCCTCTTTACACATTCCAAAAGAGACATATTTTTATCAGCGTTTCCTCTGTATTTGCATTTATTTAACACTATAAAATT
>JABSRY010000678.1 GCA_013214985.1 Hyphomicrobiales bacterium | reverse complement strand
AATTATAAATATAATGGATTGCGTTTCTGGCTTAACCCAAGACGCAGTTTTTCCAGGCGAAGAAATTAACTATAAATTTACAGTGCCAGATGCAGGTAGCTTTTTGTATCACGCCCATAATATGAGTTGGAATCAGGTAGCCCGTGGCCTTTATGGCGCGTTAATTGTCGATGAATCAACGCCAGTATTTGATAAACAACATGACATTACTTTTATGATAGATGATTGGCAGATTGACAATCAAGGCAGGTTAAATACAGCCAGTCTCGGCAATATGATGGAATGGGCGCACGGTGGGCGCATAGGCAATTTAATAACCGTGAACGGCAAATATTTGCCGCAAATAGAGTTAAATGAAAATGAAAATTATAGAATAAGAATTATCAATGTAGCCAACTCACGAGTCTTAGCAATTAACCCAAATGAAATTGGCGCAAAAGTAATCGCCTATGATGGCCAAAGTCTAAATAGCCCGCGAAAGCTAGATTATGCGCCACTTTTATTAGGCCCAGCTCAACGTGTCGATTTATTGCTAAAACCTCAATCGACAAAGCCAATTGATATAATCAATTATGGCGATAGAAAACCCATTAAAATCGCCAATTTTAATATTAAGCCGACTTCAAAACCAAAATTAAGCAAAATAATCCTTATATCAAATAATTTACCCGAGCCAGTCATCAACAATGCTTTTAAATTTGCTATCAAAATACAGGGCGGTGCTATGTCAAGTATGATGAGCGCGCCAATTTACAAAGGCAAAAAAATGTCGATGATGGACAGAATGAAAACCAAACAGGTATGGGCACTAAATGGTGTCGCAAATCTTGCAGATGAACCAATGTTCGATGTCAAAAAAGGCGAAACCATAATTTTAGATTTTGAAAACGACACATCATTTATTCACGCGATGCATTTGCATGGCCATCACTTTAAAATATTAACCAGAAACGGTGATGAAGATAAAGAACAGCCATGGAAAGATACATTCCTAGTTGGACCAAACTCAACCACTAAAATTGCCTTCGTTGCAGATAACCCAGGCAAATGGTTACTACATTGTCATATGTTAGAGCATGCCGCAGGTGGAATGAATACTTGGTTTAATGTCGCTTAAAATAAATTAGAACTAGATATCCAGTGATCATTAAGAGGTCACTGGAACTTATATGAGATTAAAATAACTTAAACTATATTATCGTTGTGATAAATTAACAAAGCTGTATTCTCCGATAGCAACGCTACCCAATCAATTTTTAAATTTCATACTATTAAAACTAATTTTCAGGCTTAAAAAATGGCAGATCGTAATCCAGAAACTTCGAGCGATAAAATCATACAACCCATTAAGTTAGATTTAATAAATAGCTTAACAAGATTCTATGTTTTTGCGATAGATTATCTAACCGCAGTTACTATTACATTACTAATTATAGCCCCGTTTCCAGCCGATATTTTAGATAAATACCATATATTCGAATATATATGGCTAATGAGCTGCTTCACCTATGCATGTGTGACCGCAATTCTCGAAGCATCAAAACTAAAAGCAACATTAGCAAAACATGCATACCGCATAATGGTGACAGACGAGGGCGGTAAACAACTAACGCCCTTACATTCGTTGTTCCGCTCAACGACCGTATTTATTCAAATTTCAATTGGCTATGCACTATTTTCGTTAAGCACATTAAAGTTTCAATATGTCTTTTTCTGCATATGGGTCATTATTTATATACATAGCCGCATAACAAATAACATATTCCACGATAAACTAACCAAATCTATAGCCTGACGCCTTTAATTTGATTCAAATTTGCCCACCCCAAAAAGTTCTTCAGTGGTACATTGTTGTCGTCG
>JABSRY010000677.1 GCA_013214985.1 Hyphomicrobiales bacterium | reverse complement strand
TAAACCAATTCGCTATTCTATTTGAAGGTAGAATAAAATTTTAAACAGCTACTTACACAAAATATCTGACAGCTCCTGGCAACTGCACTGCCAGAAATTGTACCAAAAAGGCCACTAGCTACTACCGCTGCTGACGCTGGGCCAGCACGTAATCTACCTGTTGCTGACAATGCCAAACGTACCAATACCATATCGATACCAACTAGCCCCAGCACCGCGCCAAATATGATATAAACCAAAATAGTAGAAACAACAGTCGCCATTGGTCTGCCAAAAACACCATCAAAAGAATACCATAATACTTGTATCAATTCTTCAATGGATATGCCTGCGTGACGTATTACACCTGGAAACAAATCTCCAAAAATTCCGTATAAAAATAATACAACCGAAACGGAAGCCATAATGAGGCCAACCGACCTTCGGGTTAATTCAAATACTGCTACAATACCAGCAATACCCAACCATATATCACGTTGGGTCAGAAAATAAAGCCCAGTTTCAATTTCTTCAGCGGCGCTAAAATATTGCATCACTCCTGCGGCAAGTAAAACCGCCAACACGAGCGGCATCACTTTCATAAATAATGTTTTTTCACCAGGTTCTATATCAAGTAAAATAATAAAACCTGCAAATAGCAACATACCCACCCGCAAATAAGAATCGTTAAAAACCCCAAATACTGACACATATAACACTACAAAAACGATGATTAATGATAAAATCAACCTGACGAAACCTTGAATTTTATTAAATGATATCGATTTCACTATCTTGTTTCCTCCCGAAGACTATTAGAAATCATAATTAAAATTTGACAAACATCAACAATAGCGTTTCACTGAGTGAAATGGAGAATTTTTTTGGTAAAGCTTAATAAGTCAATTATTCGTGCATTGAACCTATTAGAAATCATAGTTCGAGATGGCCCATCATCGTTATCTCATTTATCAACATGTGCCAACTTACCTAAGCCAACCGTCTTCCGAATGTGTAAAACCATGCTAGCATCATCTTGGTTATCACAACAAAGTCTGAACGGATCATATGTAATTGGTACAGGCTTTCCCGCACCACGAAAACGTGGTGATATTATTGACAAGCTAATTATGGCTGCTATGCCGATTATTAATGAATTAAGTCAGCATACCAAAATTGCGATTGACCTAGCAGGCCCCATTGGCAAAGGGCATACTAAAATTATATTTTCTACCCGAAATTTCTTGCTGCATAATATTTATGCGGAAGTGATCAATTTTCACCTCTCTCCCATTCGTTCCGCTTTAGGTTCTGTTTATCTTGCTATGTTAAATGATGTTAATATTGAAGACATATTAAATGGGTTGGAAAAAATACTACCAGCTTCCGAATTACCTTCATTAGCAAACTCACAAGAAATTATCGGCAACATACGCAAAAATGGTTACGGCATTAGAGAAGACCAATATTGGGCGCATATGGTTGATTATGGCGCTCAACCCAATGCCGTTGCTATTGCTATCGTTAAAAACAAACGTCCAATTGGTGCTATGAGTTTAGTTTGGGATTCTGAGCAAGCAACAATAAAACAAGTCGTTGACAAACATTTAAAAGATCTACAAAAAGCCTCATTTAAAATATCAGAAGCTATGCCCTAATATGCATCAGCTGTCGCGAATTAATTTAAGGGAAAACCTATATTGAGTATCGCCAAATTTACTATTGTAGGCAGAAGTACAATGAAGGTAACGGCGTTATAAAGTCCCAATAAAGATAGAATTTCTAAAGAGGAATGACCCAAACTAATTATGAAAAACAAAACGCGGCCAATATATAAAAACCATGTTGGCCCAGGTGATTTAGTATCGGCTGAAGGTAATATAGA